>JBFIYM010000001.1:0-63532 GCA_041605395.1 Myxococcota bacterium
GTCTACAGCGAGCTGCGCGGCGTGGTGCTCTACGGCAAGGCCGAGCTGGTGCGCGAGCAGGAGGGGGTGCTCGACATCCTCGCCCGCGTGACCGCGAAGAGCGCGGGCGGGGCCGGCGCGGCGGCCGACCCGGAGCAGCTCCGGAAGGGCCTGATGGCGACGGTCCCGAAGCGCACCGGCATCCGCATCCGGCCCGAGAGGATCGTCTCGTGGGACCACCGGAAGCTCGGCGGCGTGTACTGAGCCGTTGCGCATGACGAGCGGCCTCCCGAGCGAGAGCTACCCCTCGAAGCGCGACGCCTGGCTGGTGGTCGTGATCTGGGGGGCCGCGCTGGTGGACTTCGGCGTCTCCGCCTGGCTGCTGCTGGCGCTCGCAGGCCCGACCCTGTGGATCGTGCCGATCCTGCTCGTGGCCGGCGTCTTCTCGCTGCACGTGCTCTACACCACGGGGTACACGTTCGACGGGGACGTGCTTCGCGTCCGCGCATCGCTCTTCCGCTGGAGCGTCCCGCTGGCCGAGATCGACGCCGTCGAGCCCACCACGAACCCGCTGTCGAGCCCCGCCTGCTCGCTCGACCGCCTGCTGATCCGCTACGGCGAGAAGCGCATCATGATCTCGCCCGAGGACAAGGCCGGCTTCCTGCACACGCTCTCCACACGCGCGCCCCAGCTCGAGCGGCACGGCGATGGGGCCCGCCGTCGGAGCGTCGCCCCCGCCTGACCTAGACTGGGGCCGATGCTTCCCAGCCAGCGCGCGCGGCTCGACTCCCCGCATCGGAGCGAACGCTCCTGCGTGTTGGCCCGCCGCGGCATGGTGGCGACGAGCGTGCCGATCGCGAGCGCCGCGGGCGTCGAGATGCTCGGGCGCGGCGGAAACGCGATCGACGCCGCGGTGGCGGCGGCCGCCGTGCTCTCGGTGGTGGAGCCGATGCAGACCGGAATCGGCGGGGACGCCTTCGCCCTGTTCTGGTCGGCTCGAGAGCGCCGTCTGGTGGGACTGAACGGAAGCGGTCGGGCCCCGGCGAGTGCCACGATCGACCACTACCGCGAGCGCGGCCTCGAACGGATCGAGCCGCAAGGCATCCTGGCCGTCACGGTGCCGGGCGCGGTCCACGCCTGGGAGACGCTGCGGGAGCGCTACGGCACGCTCGACCTCGCCACGCTGCTCGCGCCCGCGATCCGCGCGGCGGAGGAGGGCTTCGCGGTCACCGAGCTGGTGGCCCACTTCTGGTGGGGGCTCCACCGCATGGGCGCGCTCCGGAACCGGGCGGCGCTCGAGACCTTCGCGCCCGGGGGCGAGACGCCCGCCGCCGGGGCCGGGTTCACGAACCCGCGCCTCGCCAGCAGCCTGCGCGCGATCGCCAAGGGGGGCGCCGACGCCTTCTACCGCGGCGAGCTCGCGGAGCAGCTCGTCGCGACCTCGCACGCCGAGGGCGGCTGCCTCGAGCGGGACGACCTCGCGGCCCACCGCTCCACCTGGGTGGAGCCCGTCACCGCGCGTTACCGCGACGTCACCGTCGCGGAGCTGCCGCCGAACGGGCAGGGGGTGACGGCCCTCCTGGCGCTGAACGTGCTCGGCTGCTTCGAGCCGGCGCCCGTCGACTCCGCGCTCGCGTGGCACCGACGCATCGAGGCCGTGAAGCTCGCCATGGCGGACCGCGACGCGCATCTCGGCGACCCGGAGCACGTCGCCGTGCCCGTCGAGGCGCTGCTCTCCGCCGGCCATGCCCGCGAGCGCGCCGCGCAGATCGGCGAACGCGCGCTCGCCGCGCCGGCCGCGGGGTCGGGCCTGGGCGACACCACCTATCTCTGCACGGCCGACGCGGAGGGGAACCAGGTCTCGTTCATCCAGAGCCTCTTCACGGGCTTCGGCTCCGGCATCGGCTGCGGGGACACGGGGATCCTCCTGCAATCGCGCGGCGCCGGCTTCCGCCTCGACCCGCGCCACCCGAGCGCGCTGGCGCCGGGCAAGCGGCCCTTCCACACGCTGATGCCGGGCTTCCTGCTGCGCGGCGCCGAGCCGTGGATGGCGTTCGGCATCATGGGCGGCGACGTGCAGGCGCAGGCGCACACGGCCTTCGTCTCCTACCTCGTCGACGGCGGCCTGAATCCGCAGGAGGCGCTCGATGCGCCGCGCTTCCGCTGGCAGGCGGGTGCGCGGGTGGTGGTCGAGCGACCGGAGCGCGCCCTCGAGGAAGGCGGCACGCTCGGCGACGCGCTCGCGGCGCGGGGGCACGAGGTCGTGCCCCCGCCGCCGCTGGCCGCCGACGTGCTCGGCGGGGGCCAGGCGATCGCGCGCGAGGACGACTGCTGGGTGGGTGCCAGCGACCGACGCAAGGACGGTTGCGCGCTCGGGGTGTTCTAGCCTGTTTTGGGATGGGCCTTCGGCCCGGTTGGATGAACGCTCGCGGCCTTTGGCCGCGGCTCTTACTCGCTGGTCGGTCCCTCGAAGCGGGGCGTGCGCTTCTCCTGGTGCGATGCGAGCCCCTCCCGAACGTCCGGCCCCGAGAGGCCGTAGAACTCGAGCGCCAGGGAGGCCTCGAAGGTCGGCGCCATCGCCCGGTACCAGTAGTTCAGCGTGTGCTTGGTCCAGCGGATCGCACTCTGGGCCCCGGTCGCGAGGCTCTGCGCCACGGCGAGCGCCCGCGCCTCGAGCTCCTCGTTCGAGTCGACCACGAGCGAGATCAGCCCGATCCGCTCGGCCTCCTCCCCGGAGAGCGTCTCGCAGGTGAGCAGGTAGTACTTGGCCTTGGCCATGCCGCAGAGCAGCGGCCAGCAGATCGCGGCGTGATCGCCGGCCGCGATCCCGAGCCGCGTGTGTCCGTCGATGATGCGCGCGTTCCGGGTCGCGATCGAGACGTCGGCCAACAGGCCACACACGAGGCCCGCGCCGACGGCGGGCCCGTGCATGGCCGAGACGATCGGCTTCGAGCAGTCGATGACGTTCTTCACGATGTCGCGCGCCTCGCGCAGCACGCGGGTGCGCAGGGCATAGTCCCCGAGCATGCCGTCGATCAGCTCGAAGCTGCCGCCCGCGGAAAAGGCCTTGCCCGCGCCGCACAGGATCGCGACCCGCGTCTCGGGGTCGCGGTCGACCGCGAGCCAGACGTCGGCGAGGTCTCGGTGCATCCGCGGCCCGACGGCGTTCAGGCCCGGCGCATCGAGCACGATGCGCAGGATGCCCGCATCGGGCCGCTCGAAGCGGAGGCTCGGGAAATCGGCGTAGGGATCGCTCATGGTTTCGTTCCTTCCGGCGGGCTCCCGCTCAGGCCATGGTGAGGCCGCCGCTCACCGAGAGCGTCTGCCCCGTGATGTAGGCGGCGTCGTCGCTCGCCAGGAACGCGACGGCGGCCGCCACGTCCTCGGGCCGACCCAGACGGCGCAGGGGAATCGCGCGCGCGAGCGACGCGTGGAGCTTCTCGTCGTACTCGCGCACCTGCTCGAGGAGCGCCGTGTCGGTGGGCCCGGGGCAGACGCAGTTCACCGTGATGCCGTGCCGAGCCACCTCCCGGGCCAGCGCCTTGCTGAACGCGATCACGCCCCCCTTCGTTGCCGAGTAGGCGGCCTCGCCCGTCGAGCCGACGCGGCCGGCATCGGAGCCGATGTTCACGATCCGGCCGCGCTCGCGGGCGATCATGCCGTCGAGGACCGCCCGCGTCGTCAGCAGCGTGCCCTTCAGGTTCACGGCCCAGAGCCTCTCCCAGACGGACTCGTCGGTCTCCACGAAGGGCGCGATCACGTCGACCCCGGCGTTGTTGACGAGCACGTCGAGCGGGCCGAGCCGCGCCTCGGCCTCCGCCACACCGCCGCGGACGGAGCGGGCATTGGAGACGTCCATCACGGTCGCGAGGCCGCGCTCGCCGAGCGCCTCCGCCGTCTCGCGAACGGTTCCCTCGGCGACGTCCGCGAGCGCCACGCGGGCGCCGGCTGCCGCGAGGGCGCGTCCGATGCCCGCGCCGATCCCGCGCGCGGCGCCGGTCACGAGCGCCACCCGGCCCTCGAGCTTCACTCGTCCACGGCCTCGCCAGGGGCCCCCGGGGCGGCGGGCGGGGTCTGCCAGTCCACGTAGATCGGCGAGGACCAGGCGCGCTCCTCGGTCTCCGCCAGACAGGTGTCGGAGGCCGGGGTCCGCCAGTCGCCCCAGCAGGGGTTCATCGAGACGCAGTTGCCCTCGGTGTCGTAGGTGCAGCGCAGGTTCGCGGCGTTCACCGCGAGGCTCTCCTCCTCGATGGCGCGGGCGTAGTAGACGGTGTCCCGCGCCACGATCCCGAAGTCGGGGTCCTCGAAGCGCACCCGGCAGCCCTCCCGGTTCGGCAGGCAGTGGAACGTCTTCCACGGGTCCTCGATCAGCGTGTCGATCGGCTCGCCCGGGCGCACCTGGGGCCGGATGCGCACGATCTCGATGCGCGTGATCAGACGGCGTCGGTCACTCGGGTGGTAGCACTCGCCCTTGCACACGGACTCGAGCCGTTCCGGCGTGAGGGCGTTGCTGCTAAACTCGGGGCAGCCGGGCTTCTGCTCGAACGAGCCCACCGCCCGCACCTCGAACTCCGGCGCCCCGCTCATGGCGACCTCGGAGCCCATCGGCAGCGCGGCGTCGGCGCCCGGCGGGTTCACGAGATCGAACCAGAGCAGGATGCGCGGCCCGCTGGTGCCGTAGGTCTCCTTGCGCTGGAGCGCGTTCCAGATCCCATCGCGGCTGCGGGCGTCGGCGTGAACGGCCACCAGCCCCCCGGTGAGCCAGAAGGAGTTCTGGCGCTCCGTCTCCGCGATGCGGAAGGCGCCGAGACCCTGGACGCTCCCGCGGTCGAAAGGCCGCGGCTCGGGCGTCCTGGCCTCCGGCTCCCCCGCCAGTCGTCGCGCCTCTTCCGGCGTCCGCGCCCCGCGCTGCTCGGTCATCGCCGTGCGCTCGTACTCCTTGTAGCCGGTCCCGGGGCGCGCGCTGTGGACGTCGCTCGAAGCGATGAAGCCGAAGCGGAAGCGCTCGGGGCCCCCGTCCTCCTCGAAGTTCGAGAGCGCGGCCACGTATTGCGCCGAGTTCCTCGGCCGGTAGTTGAAGGCGGGCTGGAAGCAGTCGCGGCACTGCCCGGCGTCGAGCCAGTCGGCCCCCGTATCGCCCGGGACCACCATGCGCCCGGCCTGGCCCGCCTCGACGTGGAGCTCGCGGGCACGGCTCGCCAGCGTGTCGCACTCGCCCGCGGCGCGCCCCGCGCTCACGCAGCGCTGACGGATGATCTCGCCCGCGCGCCAGCAGGAGGGCAGGTAGGTCGGGCTCGGCTCGGGACAGCGCAGCGTCCCGTCGGGCTCCGCCGCGACCGGCGTCCAGGCACGGTACTCCTCGGAGTTGCCGTGGCCCGAGAACACCTCGATCAGGGTCTGCCGCGCGGGGTCGTGGTGGGCGGCCGTGAGCTGCTTGTCCCAGGACGAGTCGGGCGGCGTGTAGAAGCCCCAGGTCGTGCCGTGCGGGATCACCACGCTCTCGTGGCCCCACTGCGCCAGCTTCTCGAAGAGCTCACCGGGAGTCTCGGCGCTCTCGACGCAGTCGAGGGGAAGGGCCTTGGTGTCGACGCCCTCGGGGCACGGGGTCGCCGAGGCGATCTCGCGCGCGAAGGCGTCGAAGTCGAAGTAGCGCTGCCGGTTCTCGAAGTCGTAGAGGGCAAGACCGAGTCGGATCTCCAGCGGCACGCTGCCCAGGACGGCCTTGCTGAAGCCCCCGCTGTCGATCGGGCGGGCCGGAACGGCGTCGTCCTCGAGATCGCGCAGCACGACGTTCTTGTGGCCGTAGTGCGCGTCGGCCGTCTGGCCGACCTGGGTCCACTCCCAGCCGAGGAAGGCGAACACGTCCGGGTCGCCTTCCGTGCCCGAGACGGCGTTGCACTCCCGGATGCTCTGCTTCGTCTCCTGCCACTTGCGCGGGGTCAGCGCCTCGGCGTGGTCGTTGATCGACCAGAAGTCGAGCGCGGAGCAGAAGCGCGCGAAGTCGCAGGCGTCGGCGAGCGGGTGCAGGCCCCGGCCGCCGTTGATCGGCAGCGACCACAGGAACGCGTCCGTCGAGTAGGTCGTGTGGACGTGGAGGTCGCCGAACAGGATCAGCTTCCCGCTCCCACCGATCGCCTCGGCGGCCTGCGCCGCGGCACGCTGGCGGCCGGCCACCACCTCCGCGGGGAGGGTCGCCTGCGTCACCTCGCCGGGGCCGTGGAGCTTGCCGTACCCGCCGAGCACGGCGCCGGCGACGTAGCCGGCGGCCACGATCACGATGGCACCCAGGAGCAGGAGAATCGCGCGCATCCGAGCCCTCCGACGCGCGCCATGGTACGCCGCGCGGCGCGCCATGCTACGGCGCGCCGGGCGCCATGCCACGCTGCCGCGGGGTGCGGGGCGGTACTCAGTCGGCGATGGAGACCACGTCGAGCGTGAGGGGGCCGTGCGCGCCGTAGACCAGCGTCTGCTCGATGTCCGCGGTCTTGGAAGGCCCACTGATCCAGGTGACGTGGTGTCCTCGCCATGCCGCCTCCGGGAGCGCCTCCCACGCCGAGTGCAGGTCGGCGTGGAGCGCACGCTCTGGGAGCAGCAGCACCAGGTGCTGACAGAGGAACGGAAGCGCGCGGTGCGGCGCATCGCGTTCGATCACGGCGACCGCGCCGCAGTCGGCGGCCGCGGCGCGACCGCGGACGACGGCCACGGCCACATCGGCGAAGGCGTGGCCGAGCGCCGGCTCGCTCGCGACCTGCCAGGGGCCGCTGCCCGCGAGCTCGGCAGCGCTGGCTTCGGCGACGACGCGGCCGCCCTCGGCACGACGGCGCACCAGCTCGCCGAGGCGCACACTCAGCGCCTGTGGCGCATACGGTCCGTGCGCTTCGCCGCCCACTCCGGCCAGGCCTGCCGCGAACGTCTCCCAGCCGCCCGCGAGCGCCGGGGGCCGATAGCGATCCGGCGCCGGCGCCCGATGCCGCGCCGCGCGACGCACGCGCTCGAGGATGGCGTCGCGATCAGACACGGGGCGCTCGCGCGGTCGGCTGCGATGCCCCTCCCGGGGCCAGTCGTCGCCTCTTCCACTGGGCACGGAAGCTCTCGCGCGGCAGCGGCGGCAGCTCGCGCTCCTCGAGCCAGGGCGCCGCCGGGTTCCGGCGCTCGACGCGCGAGAGCAGTGGCCAGACGAGCCGCGCGGCCCTTCGTACCAGCGCGACGCGGGTGGGCGAGCGCATCAGCCAGGCGGCGTTCGCGACGAGGAGCCGTTGCCAGCGCGACGGCGTGGGCCGCGCGCTGCGCCAGGCGAGAAGCTGGCCGTGGAGATCGATCTTCACCGGGCACACGGCGCTGCAGCTCCCGCACAGGGACGAGGCGAAGGGCAGCTCGGCGCCGTCGGCACCCCCGACGCTCGGGCCGAGCACGCTCCCGATCGGCCCGGGAATCACGGTGCCGTAGGCGTGACCGCCCGCGCGGCGGTACACCGGGCAGGTGTTGAGGCACGCGCCGCAGCGGATGCAGGCCAGGCTGCCGCGTTGGGCCGCGTCGGCCAGCAACGCGCTGCGACCGTTGTCGACCAGCACGAGATGCAGCTCTCCGCCCGGGCGCGGGCCCGTGATCACGCTCGTATAGGCGGAGAGGGGCTGCCCGGTGGCGCTTCGCGCCAACAGGCGCAGGAACACCGGGAGATCCGAGAGGGACGGGATCAGCTTCTCGATCCCGACGCAGGCCACGTGGACGGGCGGCAGGCTGGTGCCCAGGTCGGCATTGCCCTCGTTCGTGACGATCACGATCCCGCCCGTGTCGGCGATCGCGAAGTTGGCGCCCGTGACGCCCGCGTCCGCCGCGAGGAAGCGGCGACGCAGGTCGGCGCGGGCCAGCCGGGTGAGGCGTTCGGGGTCGTCCTCCCCCTCGGGCGTGCCCATCGTGCGATGGAAGAGCGTACCGATCTCGCGCCGCGTCTTGTGGATGGCGGGGACGATCAGGTGGGAGGGCGGCTCGCCCGCGAGCTGGACGATGCGCTCGCCGAGGTCCGTATCGACCACCTCGAAGCCGCGGGCTTCCAGATGCCGATTCAGGCCACACTCCTCGGTGAGCATGGACTTGCTCTTGACGATGCGTCGGGCGCCGCGCGCGGCGAACAGCTCGCTGACGATGCGGCAGAGCGCGGTCGCGTCGCTGGCCCAGTGCACGTGCGCGCCCGCGGCCCGCGCGCGTTCCTCGAAGCGCAGCAGCAGCTCGTCGAGGTGATCGAGCGCAAAGGCCTTCACGGCGGCGGCTTGGTCGCGCAGCGCCTCCCAGTCCGGTACCTCCGCCACGGCGGCATCGCGCCTGCGACGGAGGTCCCAGACGGCGGCGTCGTGCTGGGCCAGCTCGCCGCGCGAGGGCAGGGTGGCGAGCGCCCGTCGGTCGAAGGAGGCCGTCACGGACGCGCCCCGTTCGCGAGGATCTCCGCCAGGTGGATGGCGCGCGGCCCGAAGCCCTCGCGCCGGCGGATTCCGTCGAGGTGGAGCAGGCAGGAGACGTCGGTGCCGGTCACGTAGTCGGCGCCCGCCTCGTGAAACGCCCGGAGCCGCGCGCGTCCCATCCGTCCCGAGAGGGTGGGATGGGTGACCGAGAAGGCGCCGCCGAAACCGCAGCACTCGTCGGGGCGCGCTGCGTCGATCCGTGTGAGGTCCTCGACCTCGTCGAGCAGGCGGTCGACGGGGCTCGGCCGCTCGGGCGCCGGGCCCCGCTCACTCGGCGTGCCGAGCCCGAGCTCGCGCAGGCCGTGGCAGCTCTGGAGCACGGCCACGCGGTACGGGAAGCGGGCGCCGAGCTTGGTCGTGCCGAGCCGGCCGACCAGGAACTCGCCCAGCTCGTAGGTGCGTTCGGTGCGCTCGTCGCCCGCGCCGCACACGTCGAGCCCCCCGTAGCGGTGGCGCACGGTCGCAACGCAGCTCGCCGAAGGCGAGACCACGACCTCGGCCTCGGCGAAGCGGTCGAGATGCTTCTTCGCCATGCGGCGCGCCGCGTCGCGGGCACCGAGATTGACCCAGGGCTGGCCGCAGCAGGTCTGCGCGGGGTCGTAGTGGACCCTGCAGCCGGCGCGCTCGAGAACGCACAGCGTGGCCCAGGCCACCTCGGGAGCGAGCTGGTCCACGTAGCAGGGCACGAAGAGCGCGACGTCGAGGCCAGCCGTCATGGGCCTAGGTTCGGCTCCGCGTCACGACGCCGTTCGCGTCGGGACGTCGGCGGTCGCTTCGAGGAGGGCGAGCGCCTCGGCCGGCGCGACCGCGTAGCGCTCACCGCAGAAGTCGCAGCGTACGTCGAGCGGCTCCTTCTCGCGGTGGGCGTGCTCGAGATCCTCGCGCCCGAGGAGGGCGCTGGCGTGGAGGGCGCGCAGGGGCGTGCAGCCGCAGTGGAAGGCGGGTACCCGCTCGTCGAGCCAGCGCACGCCCAGGCCGTCGAGCAGGCGTTCGACCAGGCCGCGCAGGGTGAGCCCGGAGCGCAGCAGCCGGGCCGGCCCGCGCAGGGCGCCAACGTTGCGCTCGGCCCGGATCACGCTGCCCTCCGCCGCCCCCGGCAGCGCCTGGAGCACGAAGCCGCAGGCGACCGCAGGCGCGTCGGGCGAGGCAGGGAGCAGTCCGAGACCGACGGCCGACGGCGTCTGCTCGCTCTCGGTGAGATACAGGGTCAGGTCCTTGGCCACGGCGCCCGAGACGATGGGCACCACGCCCGTGTAGGGACGCGCGCGCCCGGGCCGGATCCGGGTCACGGCGAGCTCGCCGGCCCCGACGCCGCCGCGCAGGTCCGGCTCGCCGCTCGCGAGCGTCCGCTCTGCGCTCGGGTTCGCGACGCGCCCGCGTGCGCGGCCCTCTGCGTCGGCGATGGCGAGCACGCTCCCGAGCGGCCCGTCGCCCCGCAGCCTCAGCTGCACCGTCTCGCCGTCCTTCCCACCGGCGCCGAGCAGCACCGCGCCGAGCAGGGCGCGGCCGAGCGCCGCCGTCGCGAGCGGGCTCGTGCGCTGGCGCTCGCTGGCCTCGCGGACCAGGTCCGGCGCCGAGATGGCCCGCACGCCGATGCTGCCGTCGCTCGAGAGCGCCCGCAGCAGAAGGTCGCCCGGGGGGTCGCCAGCCGTCGGCATCCGCGCAAGGTAGCGGTCGGGGCGCTGGCGTCAGTGTGCGGGCGCCCGTACCCGGAAGGCGCCCAGCCGGTCGCTCCGTCAAAGCGTCGGGTCAGACCTCGGGATCGAGCTCCTCGGGCAGCAGCGCCGCGGCCTCGGAGGCGGGCAGCTCCTGCACCTGATTGAGACGTCGCTCGATGTAGCGGCTCTTCGCGGACGCCTCGCCGATCTTGTTCGAGGCCTCGTCGAGCTTCTTCTGGACGCCCGCCAGCAGGTCGCCGAACTTGCCGAACTGGGTCTTCACGGCGCCGAGCAGCTGCTGCACCTCCTGGGAGCGCTTCTGGATGGCGAGCGTCCGGAAGCCCATCTGGAGCGAGCCCAGGATGGCGAGCAGCGTGGTGGGGCCGGCCAGCGTCACGTTGTAGTCGCGTCGCAGGCTGTCGAACAGGCCCGGCCGCCGCAGCACTTCCGCGTACAGGCTCTCGGTGGGCAGGAACAGCAGCGCGAAGTCCGTCGTGTGCGGGGGGCAGACATACTTGTCGCGAATCGCGCGCGCCTCCTGCTTGAGGCGGTTCTCGAGCGACCGGCTGGCCTGCTCGGCTGCCTCGAGGTCCCCCCGCTCGTGGGCGTCCAGCAAGCGCTCGTAGTCCTCGTGCGGGAACTTGGCGTCGATCGGGAGCCACAGCTCGTGTTCGTCGCTCCCCGGCATGCGCACGGCGGCGTCGACACGCTCGGCCGAGCCCGGCCGCATCGCCACCTGTCGTTGCCACTGGTCGGCCGTGAGCGTGTCGTCGAGCAGCGTCTCGAGGCGGGCCTCGCCGAAGCTGCCGCGGGCGCGGACGTTCGTGAGCACCTTCTTGAGGTCGCCGACGCCGACGGCGAGGGTCTGCATCTCACCGAGGCCCTGGTGCACGGCCTCGAGACGCGCGCTCACCTGCTGGAAGGCGGCGCCGAGCCGCTGCTCGAGCGTGCTCTGGAGCTTCTCGTCGACCGTGGCGCGCATCTCCTCGAGGCGCTTCTGCGTCTCCTGCTGGATCTGCCCGAGGCGGAGGTCGACGGCGCCGCGCAGCACGTCGATGCGCTTCTCCACCGTCTCGCCCACGGCGCGCAGGCTGCCCCCCACTTCCTCGCGCAGGTGGTGGGTCTGGCCGGCGAGCTCGCGGCGGCTCTGCGCGAGCTCCTCGCGTAGCACGCGTTCGCCACGCTCCTGGGCCCGGGCGAGCCCCTCCAGCTGGTTGGCCGTGGCCGCCGCGCTCTCCCGAGCCGACCGCGCGGCGCGCACGATGGCCAGCGCCGCGGCGGCCACCGCGGCCGCGAGCAGCAGCCCACCGAACAAGCCGGCCGTCGCGAGCCAGGCTTCCATCGCGTCCCCCCTCTCAGCTCCCCCGAGCCTCTCGAGGGTTGATCATAGGAAGCTTCGCCCTCCCCTGTGACGGAACCGGTCACAGCTCGGGAAGAAGGCCCCTGGATCCCCGTGGGAACGTCGGAGCGCGGCCGCGGTCGAGCCTCAGTCCTCCCGCTCGGGCATCAGCACCCAGAGGATCACGTACACGAGGATGCCGGGGAACGCGGCCGACGCGATGGAGACGATCACGTAGAGCAGCCGCACGACGGAGGCGCTCCAGCCGAGCCACTCCGCGATTCCGCCGCATACGCCCGCGATCATGCGCTGGTCGCGCGAGCGTTGGAGACCGGGCTTCTTGACGGGCATGGTTCGACTCCTCCGGGCAGCACGCGGTGGTACGCAGCGGGCGGGCCCCGGGTTCGCGCGCCGTCCGCTCAGCTGAAGAACGGTGGCGCGAAGATTGGGTCTTCCCGGGCCGAGCTGCGCGCCGGAGCCCGTGAGTTCGCCTCACACGGCGTAGCGGAGCCGGTGCGTGCGGAGGGCGGGGAGGCAGCGCGTTGGGATCCGGCCGAAATAGCAGCGGCGGAGCCAGCCGCGAAGCGGCAGACGCCACGGGAAGAGCCGCTCGCGCAGCAGGGCGCGGAGCGTCGGGCGATGGGGGAGGACGCCGAGCAGGACGGCCGGCGGCGCATCTCGCCTCCGCTCGGAGCGCGGCTTCAGGTAGTTCCGCCACACCGTGAAGATCGCCATCCGATAGAGCGCTCCCTGGCGACGTTTCGAGAACGCAATCGTCTCGCGTTTGTGGTTCGCCCCGGTGTGCCGGATCAGCAGATCCGCGAGGTTGGCCGGGAACAGCCGATTCGCAGGCGTTCGCGCATCCCGCGACGAGGTCGTGTGGTGGCGGATCCGCCGGTCGCGGAGCCGGCCGAAGGCCCGGGGATAGGCCGTGTGGAGGTCGGAGTGGACGGTCACGGTGCCCCCCGCCGGCACGGTGCGGGCGACGAGCTCCTGGACGGCCTCGCGGGTGGCCTCGGGCCGCGGGCGCCCGAAGCGGCGCTCGAGCGTCTGGCGTCGGCGACGCTGCGCGGGGGTCATGGTCCCCGAGCGGCGGAGCTCGGCGTCGTTGAAGCCGTAGACGAAGTGCGACTCCCCGACCAACAGGTTGAGGTCGAAGGGCCAGTACTGGGCGGCCTCGAAGGTACGGAGGCCATCGAGTACGACGGGCTCCGACGGCCCCGCACGGGGACGCAGCGCCTCGTGAAGCAGCAAGCAGTGGCGACCGAGGCGCTCGACCTGGCGCTGCACCGTGGCGTGGTGGACGCCCTGCTCTTGGGCAATCTGGCGGAGCGCGGAGCAGGCGAGGACCCGATAGAAGAGGCCCCGGAACACTCGTGGCGCGCGGAGCCAGTAGGTGGGCGAGAACGTCTGGTCACTGAAGCTGCGCCGGCAGCGTTGACAGCGGTACCGCTGGACGGGACGCCGGGCAGCGGCCGTGCGGTAGAAACCCTTCTTCGTGAAGCGCCAACCCCACGGATCCGCGTGGGAATCGCACGTCGGGTTCGGACAGAAAGGCGGACGGAAGCGGCGCCGAGATCCAGACACGCGCCCTTCGACAGCACGGACCGTGCCAGGCGCAATCTACGCGCCACAACTCAGCTGAAGACGCTCGCGAGCAGACGGGCGCCGCCGACCCAGGTGCCGATGATCCCGCCCAGGGTCGAGAGCGTGAAGACCAGCAGCACCCGCAGCAGCCGGTTGCGCCAGAGCCCCGAGGCGGTGCCGAGGTCTTCGAGCGCACTCGACAGCTCGCGGACGAACGGGGGTCGCATCCACGACTGCACCAGCGCGGTGACGTGCCCGATGCCGATCAGCGGAGAGAGCGCCGTCAGCGGCGCCAGCAGCAACGCCGAAAGCACGGTGGCCGGATGGCCGAGCGCGAGCAGGGTCCCGAAGGCGCTCGGGAGCCCGGTTGCGAGCGCGAAGAAGGCCACGTTCTCGCCGGCCACGGCGCCGCCGTCGCGCACGCCGATCCAGAACAGGGAGAGCACCACGAGGGCGGGGATGCCCCAGCCCAGAACGTGGGTCCAGCGCGAAGGGCCGGGGGTGGTCGAGAGCGCCGCGAGATCGATCCGCTCCTCGCGCTCGAGCGCGCGAACGATGCCCTCCACGTGTCCCGCGCCGACGACCGCGACCACCCGACGGCCCTCGGTCTCGCGGATGCGCTCCGCCAGATAGGCGTCGCGTTCGTCGATCAGCACGAGCTTCAGGCCGGGGAAGGCCTCGCCGAGCTCCGTGAGGAGCCGCGACAGCACGTCCGTCCGGCGCAGCTCGCGGAGGTCCTCCTCGCTGAGCTCCTCGCGCTCGAAGAGCGCGGCCGAGAAGCTGGCCAGCAGCAGCATGCGCTTCCGGAAGGAGAGGGCGCGCCAGGCGCGGCGTAGCGTGATGCGGACGTCGCGGTCGCACAGCGCCACGGGGATGCCGGCCGCCTCGGCGCAGCGCGCGGCTTCGAGCAGCTCCGCGCCCGGCCTGACGCCGAGGGCGACTCCGAGCGAGCGCTGATAGGCGGCGAGCGCCAGGTTCAGCCCCAGCGTTGCCAGCTGGCGCGTGCGGATCACCTGCCGGAGGTCGAGCGCCTCGAAGCGATCGGGGCGCGAGAGCGCTTCGAAGCGTTTCGGGTCGAGCTCGATGGCGACCGCGTCGGGGCGAAGCTCGTCGATGGTCTGGCGCACGAGGTCGACGGACTCGCGCGAGACGTGCGCGGTGCCCACGACGACGATCTCGCGCTCGCCCTGGCGAACGACGCGCAGATCGTCCGACCCGAGTACACTCATCCGGCGGAAGCTAACTGCAAGCGAAGCGCGCAGCGAGGCGAAGCCGAGCGGAGTCCCAGGAGTCATGCCGCTGCCCTTCGTGAAGCTGGTCGCAGCCGGCAACGCCTACCTGGCGGTGGACGGCTGCGCTGCGACGCGCGACTGGTCGCGCCTGGCGCGCGTCATGGGCGATCCGCACTTCGGGGTCGGGTCGGACGGCCTGCTCGTGGCCGTCCCGTCCGAGCGCGCGCCCATCGGGCTCCGCATCTGGAACTCCGATGGCTCCGAGGCCGAGATGAGCGGCAACGGCGTCCGCCTGTTCGCCAAGTTCGCGCTCGAGGCCGGCCTGGCCGAGGCGGACGCGGACGGGCTCGGGATCGAGACGAAGGCCGGCCTCCGCACGGTCTGGCCCGAGCGGGTCCGCGGGCGCATGGTGGGCGGGCGGGTCGCCATGGGCATCCCGGAGGCCGTTCGGCGCTCGCTGTCGCTCGCCGTGGGCGAGCGCATCCTCTCCGTGACCTGCCTCTCGCTCGGCAATCCGCACGCCGTTCACCTGACCGACGCGCCGGTCGGCGCCTTCCCCCTCGCCGAGATCGGCCCTGCGGTCGAGCGGCATCCGCTGTTCCCGAACCGCGTGAACTTCGAGGTGGTGAACGTGCTGGCACGCGACCGGCTGCGCGTGCGCGTGTTCGAGCGCGGCGAGGGGGAGACGCGATCGTCGGGCACCGGAAGCACGGCCTCGGTCGTCGCGGCGCGGCTCCTCGGGCGGGTGGGCGCCGAGGTGACGGTCGAGCTGCCCGGCGGCGAGCTCGGCGTCCGCTTCGAGGGCGAGGGCTCGCCGGCCTTCCTGGAGGGCCCGACCGCGGAGGTGTTCCGCGGCCTCTGGCCCGGGTGAACGGCGCCCGGAGGCCGCCGTCGGGGTGGCCGGGTCTCAGACCGGGACGATGCGGGTCCCGGCGATCGTGGCACTGCCGTCGGGCCCGGCGACGCCGGCGCGGCGAGCCTCCGCTGCGAAGTGGTCGCGGTCGCGCACCGCCACCTCGACACCGATCAGGGCGGGCTCGGCGGCGTCGGCGCGCCCGACGAAGCGCAGGCGCGTGCCCTGGTCGAGCGAGAGCAGGAAGCCTCCCCCCTCCGTGGCCTCGGGCCCGACGCCCAGCACCTCGCCCCAGCGCGCGGCGAGCTTCTCGGGGTCCGCCGCCTCGAGCAGGGCGCCGACGAGGCCCGTCGCCACCTCGCTGCGGGCGCGTGTCTCCCAGTCGGGCCCCGCCCACTCCCAGGATTCGGGCGGGTCCATCCAGTCGAGCGACACGATGGCGCCGCCGACGTCGCGCGGGTGGAGATGGATCGTGGCCGCGTGGTCCAGCTTCGCCTCCCACACCACGCGCACGCCGACGCCCTCCACGTGGGCCCGGGCGTCGGCCAGGTCGCTCGTCTGGAAGATCGCCATGTAGCCGGCGTCGCCGCCGCGGCGCTCGAGCCAGCGGCCCGCGGCGGTGTCGGGCTTCACGGGGGCCACCAGCTCGAGGAAGGCGTCGCCGACCGGAAGCACGGCGTTCTCGAGGCCGAACACCCCCACCCCCCGGTCGTGGAACGCCTCCCCGAGCCCCAGGACACTCCGCAGCTGGCCCAGCGCCGGCTCGAGCGATCGCACCGCGAGGGCCACCTGACGAAGTCGCATGACGAACCTCCCGGGTGCGGAGACCGTGCCGCCCGGCCCAGGATACCGCGGCTCAAGTGGGGGAGGCCGCGACCCGATTCCTAGCGTTCGGGGGGGTCCATGCCCGATTCGGCGGCATTCGAGTGCGCCTGCGTCGAGCTGGAAGCTCGGACGACGCTCGACCGTCTCGCCTCGCGCGGCACCGTCCGGATCGCACTCAAGCAGGCCGGGCTCGAGGCCCGCAGCGTGACGCCGGAGCAGCTCGCGGTCGTCATCCAGAAGATCCTGCCCTCGGAGCTCTCGAGCCGCGGCGTCGACGCGGTGGAGGAGGTCTGCCAGCGGATCCTGGGCGCCCTTCGCGGGGTCGCCGCGGGGCCCATCTCCGATACCCCCGATGCCGTCTTCAAGCGTCTGGGCGGCGACTAGGTCGGCGTCATGACCGGCTTGGAGCTCCTGGTTCTGGCATCGGGCCTCGCGTTCGTGGCCGCGGGCGGTGTGGTCGGGGTCCGGCTGCTGCAGCTGGCGGGTCGCACCCGCGGGCTCCCGGAGCGCGTGATCGGCTTCTCCCTGCTCATGCTCGCGGCCGTCTCCTGGCCGCTGATGCTCGTGGTCTCGGCCCCCGAGCCGCCCGCCGCCTGGATCCAGCGCTCCGCGCTGGTCGGCGCGAGCGTCGCCATGGCGCTCGGCTGGTCCGGGGTGTTCGTGTTCACCTGGCGCGTGTTCCGGCCGGGCGACGGTTGGGCGCGGCTTCTCGCCGGGATCGGGATCGGCCTCGAGCTCGGCGCGGGAATGGCCATGGTGCTTCGCGCGCTCACGCTCGAGGACGCGAGCGCACTCCGCCATCCCGCGACCGCCGGCCTGCTGCTGCTGGTCGGCGCCCAGGTGGTGTACGTGTGGTCCGCCGCCGAGTCCTTCCGCTACCGGGCGCTGCTGCGAAGGCGCATTCCCCTGGGCCTCGCCGACCCGCTGGTGGCGAACCGGGTCGGTCTGTGGGGCTGGACGGCCGTCTTCGCCGGCGGCTCCATCGCCCCCTCCACGGCGGCCATGCTGAGTGGCGGCGATCCGCACGCGCCGCTCAACCACCTCGTCGTCGGGGTGTGCGGCCTGGTCTGCAGCGGCGCCCTCACGCTCGCCTTCCTGCCGCCGGCCTGGTACGTGCGCCACGTGCGGGGGAACACGCAGGTCCAGGTCATCGAAGGCGCCCCGTGATCCCGGTCTTCTCGGGCATCGCCACCCTCGCCTTCGTGGTCGTCTCCGCCGGGGTCGGCGTGAGGCTGCTCCTGCTCGCGCGACGCACCCGCGCCGTGCCCGAGCTCGCCCTCGGTATCGCCTTCTTTGCCGTGGGTGCCGTCGGCTATCCGCTGGGACTGGCCTCGGTCGTGCCGGGCCTGCCGGAGCTGCCCGCCCGGGTGGGGTTCGCCCTCGCGAACCTCGCCACCGGGGTCGGCTCGGCGGCGGTCTTCGTCTTCACGCGCAGCGTGTTCCGGCCCGAAGCGCGCTGGGCGGCGGCGCTCGTCGTCGCCGCGAGCGCGGTGCTCGCGGTGCAGGTCGCGTTCGGAGTGGCCCGCGCGCTCACCGCGGCGCCCGCCAGCTTCGCGGAGGCGGACCTGGGCTTCTCCGTCCGGCAGGCCGTGACGGCGCTCTCCTACGCCTGGACGGCCCTCGAGGCGCTTCGCTATCGCGGCCTCCTCGTGCGGCGCCTGGTTCTCGGCCTTGCGGACGCCGTCGTGGTCAACCGCTTCCTGCTCTGGGCGGTCGCCGGGGCGGGCGCCTTCGCGGGCTCCTCGGTGATGAGCGCGGTGTCGCTCGCCGGGGCCACGCCCTGGCAGGATCCGATCGCGCTGCTGGCCGTCGGGGCGGGCGGCTTGACCGCCGCGGTCTGCGCCGGGCTCGCCTTCCTTCCCCCCCGGGCCTACCGGGCCTGGATCGAACGCCGCGCCGCCTGAGGCGGGGCGTGCGGCGCCCCCTTCCTTCCCTACCCTTCCAGGTTGCGTGAAGGAGGGATCGATGAAGCGCATTCTGCTGTTCCTGGCCACGAACATCGCCGTGCTCGCGGTGGCGGGCATCGTGCTCCAGGCCCTCGGGATCGAGTCGATCCTCGACGAGCAGGGGGTGGGCCTCGACTTCCGGTCGCTGCTGATCTTCTGCGCCGTGTTCGGCATGGGCGGCTCCTTCGTCTCGCTGCTCCTCTCGAAGTGGATGGCGAAGCGCATGGTCGGCGCCCAGGTGATCCAGGAGCCCAAGAGCCCGGCCGAGCAGTGGTTGGTCGAGACGGTCCGCCAGCAGGCCCAGGCCGCCGGCATCGGAATGCCGGAGGTGGCGCTCTACCAGGACGATACGCCGAACGCCTTCGCGACCGGCGCGCGACGCGACAAGGCGCTGGTGGCCGTCTCCACCGGCCTGCTGCGGCGCATGAAGCCCGAAGAGGTGCAGGCCGTGCTCGGCCACGAGGTGAGCCACGTCGCGAACGGCGACATGGTGACGCTCACCCTCATCCAGGGCGTGGTGAACACCTTCGTGCTCTTCTTCTCGCGCGTGGCCGGCTTCGTGGTCGACCGCGTCGTGTTCCGGAACGAGCGCGGTGTGGGGATCGGCTTCTTCGTCTCGAGCCTCGTGTTCCAGATCCTGTTCGGCATCCTCGCCTCGATGATCGTGATGTGGTTCTCGCGCCAGCGCGAGTTCCGCGCGGATGCGGGGGGGGCGCGCCTGGCGGGACGCGAGAACATGGTGGGCGCGCTCCAGCGCCTCGCGGCCGGTCCGAAGGAGCCGCTGCCCGAGGCGCTCCAGGCCTTCGGCATCTCGAGCGGGCAGGTGGGTGGCTGGCGACGCCTGATGATGTCGCACCCGCCGCTCGAGGAGCGGATCGCCCGGCTCAGGAGCTAGCTGGGGCCTTCGGCCGGGTCTTTTCGTCGCTCGCCGCTTTGCGGCGGCTCAACGGCGGCTCAGCGGCGGCTCATCTCCGCTTCCCAGTTCCGCCCGTCGAAGCGTGAGACGGGGAGCGCGTCCGCGTCCACGCCCTCGAGGCAGCGCGCGTTGACGTCGATCTTGTCCGGGTCGGAGCGCGCGACGCGGAAGGGAGAGATCCCGCAGCGCTTGCAGAAGTGGTGCTTGGCCACGCCCGTGCCGAACTCGTAGGTGGCGTAGTCGTCGGCGCCGGCGAGCAGGCGGAAGTGCTCGGGCGAGACGGTCCAGTGCAGATAGCCGGTGCGCTGGCAGATCGAGCAGTTGCACACCAGCACCTCGGTCAGCTCGCCGTCCGCCTCGAAGCGAATGCGTCCGCAGTGGCAGCTGCCGCGATGGGTGGGCACGCCGCGAGCGTAGACGCTCGCGCTGCGACCCGCCCGAACGGCGCCCGGCGAAGAAGGTGGTTGGCGCCGGCGCGGCCCGCACGCAGGGTGGCCGGATGGACCCCCGACTGATCGGCGACGGCGCCGCGATGGCGGCGGTGCGGCAGCAGATCGCCCGGCTCGCAGACCTGCCGAGCACCGTGCTGATCCTGGGGGAGACCGGGACGGGCAAGACGCTCGCGGCCCGCGCGCTCCACGCCGCCGGCCGTCGGGCGCACCATCCCTTCGTGCACACCGACTGCGCGGGGCTTCCCGAGTCCCTGTTCGAGAGCGAGCTGTTCGGGCACGCGCGAGGCGCCTTCACGGGCGCGGTCGGGGCGCGGGCGGGGCGCGTCGAACGGGCGGGGGAGGGCACGCTCTTCCTCGACGAGATCGGGGAGCTGCCGCTCCGGCTCCAGTCCAGGCTGCTGCGCCTGCTCCACGAACGCTGCTTCGAACGCCTCGGCAGCGCGAGTCCACGCCCGTTCCGGGGCCGCATCGTGGCGGCGACGAATCAGGACCTCGCCGCTGCGGTCCGCGCCGGCCGTTTCCGTCGCGATCTGTGGTTCCGGCTCGACGTGCTGCGCCTCGAGCTACCGCCACTCCGCGAGCACCGGGGTGACGTTCCGGACCTCGCCGCCGCCCTGCTGCGCCGGATCGCCGTGCGGCTCGGCCTCCCCTGTCCTCCGCTCGAGCCCGGCTTCGTGGCGCGACTCGTGGCCCACCCCTGGCCGGGCAACGTGCGCGAGCTCGAGAACGAGCTCGAGCGCTGGCTGGTCCGCCGCGCCCCCCCGGCACCCCGGCGGGCCTGTGAGCTCCGCGGGGACGTTCATCGAGACGTCGATTCTGCGTCGCCTAGTTGATTGCGCCGAACCGCGCGGGCACGCGCGTGCGAGGGGCCCTCCGCCTACGTCATTCCGCCAATGGAGCCTGCCCGGGCCCGGCCGTACCCACGAAACATGGCCCGAGCGAGCGATCCACGGGGGCGAGCCGCCCGGGCAGACACCAAGGAGAGTCGAGATGACATCCGGAAGTACGGTACGAAACGAGTTGCAGGGTGGGGCAGGGGCAAGCTTCGCCCGGTGGGGGGGCGTGCTGGCGGGCGCCCTTTTCATGATCGCGGCCGGCCCGAGCGCGGCCGGGGCGGGCGTGTGCTCCGACACGGCCTCCCTCCAGTTCGCTGCCTGCAAGGCGGAGGTCAAGGACGACTACCTCGGGGCCCGCGCGATCTGTCTGAACACGACGGACGACGCGGAGCACGAGGCCTGCGTCGAGGAGGCGGACGAGGCCCGCAGCGAGGACACGGAGGGATGCAGGGAGCAGCGCGCCGCACGCCGCGAGCTGTGTGACGCGCTCGGCGAGGCGGCCTACGACCCCGACGTCGACCCGGCCCAGTTCGAGGACCCGCGCAGCCCCGCGCTGCTCAACTCGCACCTGCCGCTCGCCGTCGGCAACCGCTGGACGCACGAGGGTGGCGGCGAGACGGTGGTCGTCGAGGTGCTAGACGAGACGAAGCACATCGAGGGCGTCGACTGTCTCGTGGTGCGCGACCGCGTCTTCGAGGACGGCGAGCTGGTCGAGGACACGGACGACTGGTTCGGTCTCCGCATCAACGGCGACGTCTGGTACTTCGGCGAGGAGGTGAAGGACTTCGAGTTCTTCGAGGGCGACGACCCCGAGGTGCCGGAGCTGGTCAGCATCGACGGCTCCTTCAAGGCGGGCCGCGATGGGGACAAGGCGGGCACCCTGATCCGCAACGCGCCGCAGGTGGGTGACTCCTATCGCCAGGAGTGGTCGGCGGGCAACGCCGAGGACGCCGCCCGGGTGGTCTCGACGAGCTACGGCTACGGGAACGACCCGGAGCTCGACGCCTTCGTGCCGCAGGCACTCGCCGAGCTGCTCTGCAACGACGATTGCTGGGTCAACGCCGAGTTCACGCCCCTCGAGCCCGACGCCTTCGAGCTCAAGTACTATGCGCCCGGCATCGGCCGCTTCCTGGAGGTGAGCCCCGAGGACGGGAGCATCGTCCAGCTCGTCGATTGCAACTTCGACGCGCGCTGCGCGGCGTTGCCGATCCCCTGACGCTGCGTTCCGCTAGGGTCGATGCATCCCCGCCCGGCGGCGCGCCCGCCCGCCGGGCGGGCGATGCCCGCTGCGGAGGAGAACGACATGGGCGATCTGATCGATCGACGCACCCGCATCTGGGCGGTCGTCGCACTGATCGCGGGTGTGGGCCTGCTGCTCGGCATCGAGATGTTCGAGGAGCCGGACGCCACGGCCGTCGACCTGCTGCTCGAGCTGGTCGACATCACCCCGATCGTACTCACCAGCGTGGGCGTGGCGCTGTTGTTCCGCGTCACCCACAAGCAGCGCGAGGAGCACGTGCGCGTGATCCGCGACCTCGAGCTGGCGCGGGCCCAGGGGCAGCGCTGGCGCACGGAGGCGCGCAGCTATCTGGACGGCCTCGGCGAGGCGATGGAGAAGCAGTTCTCGCGTTGGAACCTGACCGAGGCGGAGCGCGAGGTCGCGCTGCTGCTGCTGAAGGGCCTCACCCACCAGGAGGTCGCGGCGGTGCGCAACGTGAGCGAACGCACCGTGCGCGAGCAGTCGCGCGCGATCTACTCGAAGAGCGGCTTGAGTGGCCGGGTGGCGCTCTCCGCCTTCTTCCTCGAGGACCTGCTCGCGCCGGTCGAGGGCGTCGGCTAGCGGCGCTCGGGTCCGCGCGCGGCGGCGCGTCGCAGCCCGCGGTAGAGCCGGGCCAGGTCGTCGAGCTGGTAGTGGGCGTTGAGCCCGCTCGGGTTGGGCAGCACCCAGAGCGGACGCCCGGCGATCGGCTCGGGCTGGCGCCCGAGCCGCGCGCGCGGCTGGGCGAAGGCCTGCCGGTAGGCGTCGATCCCGAGCACGGCCACCAGGCGCGGCTTCCGGCGGCGCACCTTGGCGACGAGACGGCGCCGGCCCGCCGCGAGCTCCTCGCGGCCCAGCTCCGCGGCCGTGGCGGTGGCACGGGCCACGAGGTTGGTGATGCCCACCCCGTGGTCGAGCAGCAGGCGCTGCTCCGCCGGCGCGAACGCGCGCGGCGTGAAGCCGGCCCGATGCAGCGTGGGCCAGAAGCGGTTCCCCGGCCGGGCGAAGTGCTGGCCGGTCGCGGCCGAGTAGAGGCTCGGGTTGATGCCACAGAACAGCACGCAGAGGCCGTTCGCGATCACGTCGGGGATGCGCCGCCCACGCGCCGCCCGCAGCGCCGCCGCGCTCGGTCGCGCGGGCGTCCGGGCCCCCGGCTGCCAGCCGTAGCGCGCGAGGGGGACCCGACCGAGGGCGTCGAAGACGACGCCCTCGCGCTCGAGCAGCAGGCGCTGGACGTCCTCGCCCCCAGGCACCCGGCGTGGACTCACCTCGCCGCGTGCGTTGAGGACGCGCTGCCACGGCACGTCGCTCTCGCCGCGCAGCGCGGCCAGCGCGTAGCCGACCTGCCGCGCGTGCCCCGGCAGGCCCGCCAGCCGCGCGATCTGGCCGTAGCTCGCGACCCGGCCCCGCGGTATGCGGCGGACCACGTCGTAGATGCGGGCATGGCTCATCCGGGGCCGTCGCCGAGCATGCGGCGCATCACGACGCGGGGCCGTCGTCGAGGCCGCGGCGCATCACGACGCGCTTCTCCGGGTCGAGGCCCCGCGCGGCCTCGTCGCGCACGACCGCCGCGAGGGCCGGCGGGATCTCGTCGCGGGCCAGGGCCCGGAACCCCGCCCGCTCGTAGAAGGGCGCGTTCCAGGCGAGATCGCGGAACGTCGTGAGGGTGAGCGCCGTGTGCCCCGCGCTCCGACCCCAGGCGAAGACGGCCTCGAGCAGCGCACGGCCGAGGCCGCGGCGTCCGTAGCGGGGCATCACGTCCATTTCCTCGAGGTGGGGCTGCCCGTCGAGGAGCTCGACCAGCGCGAACCCCACGGGCTCGCCTCCCGGCGCACGCGCGACGAAGAGCCGACCCGCCGCCTGGGCCTCGGCGAACTCGTCGGGGTGCGTGAAGTCCTCGTCCACGGCCGGAAGCAGTCCGGTGCCTTCGAACAGCGCGTTCGCGGCCCGCTCGATCGCGGGCAGCGCGGCCAGGTCGTCCGCGCGCGCCCGCTCGATGCGAAAGCCTCCCTTCACGCGGGCTTCGTGACGGGGATGCGCTGCACGCACATCATGCGCGGCCGGCTTCCGCAGTTGGGCGCCCCGGCGTGGAGCAGCCAGGGATGGCCGATCACGAGGTCGCCCGCCTCCGCGGCGAGCTCCACGACGCGCACCGGCACGCCTCGGACCGAGCCGCCCTCCCCGAGGAAGCGCTCGTTGCGCCGGGGGTCCTCCGGCTCCGAGGTGAGCGCCGCCAGCCAGGCGTCGCTCGCGAGGAGGGCGCGCCGGACGTTCTTCATGCGCCCGAACGACGCGCGCGGGTGCGCCTCCAGGAACCGGGCGACGACGCGCGGCGACCGCTCGATCACCGCGGTCCCGCCGGCGCCGGGCGGCACGTCGGACACGAAGCTGAACACGAGCGCGCCGACGGGACGCTCGAGCGCACCGACGTAGTCGAAGTCCGTGTGCCAGACCCGGTGTGGCACCCGCCAGCTCCCGGGCGTCGGGAAGGTGATCAGGAACCCGCCCCAGTCTCGTGGTCGCCGCCAGCGCCCGGCGCCGAGCACGCGGTCGACGGCCGCGCAGGTGGTCTCGTTCCCGATCACCGCGGCGCCGAGGTCCTTGAGCTCCTGGAGGCCGAAGACCGGGCCCGCGGGCCAGGTGCCGGGGTCGTCTGCCACGATCCCGCGCTTCTTCGCGAGCCAGCGCCAGACGCGCGCCTCCAGCGCCGTGGCGTCCTCGCGCGAGAACGCGGCCGGGATCCGGACGAAGCCGCGGTCGGTGAACGCCGCGATCTGCTCGGCCGTGAGCATCGCCCGATTCTTGCACACGTCCGACGCCCGCGGCGGAGCTCGTGGCGGCCCGGTAGAGTGGGTCCTCCGTGCCCATCCACGCTGTCGTCTTCGACCTCTTCGACACGCTCGTCGACATCCACATGGACCGGCTGCCGCCCATCGAGATCGACGGTCGGCGCTTCCCCTCGACTGCCGGCTTTCTCTACGAGCTGCTCCGCGAGCGCGCCGACACCTCGTGGGAGGACTTCACGCGGGCGTTGATCGCGGTCGAGCGCGAGGTGCGGGCGCCGCGGTTCGAGCAGGGCCGGGAGCTCCCCACGCTCGAGCGCATGCAGGAGATGCTGCGGCGCCTCGAGATCGACGACGGCGCGCTCGCGGAGCGCCTCACCACGGAGCACATGCGCCTGCTGCGCGAGCAGGTGACCCACCACCCGCACCACGTCGAGGTGATGGAGCAGCTGCGCGGACGGGTCGCGATCGGGCTCTGCTCCAACTTCTCCCACTCGCAGACGGCCCTCGCGATCCTCGAGGACGCGGGCCTGCGCTGGCACTTCGACGCGGTGCTGGTCTCGGACGCCACCGGCTGGCGGAAGCCGCGCCGCGAGATCTTCGACGCCACCTGCGCGCTGCTCGGCGTGCCGCCGGCGGAGACGCTCCACGTCGGCGACCACCTGCGGCTCGACGTCGCCGGCGGCGGCGCGGCCGGCCTGCGCACCGCCTGGCTGGTACGCAGGATCCAGGACCCGGATGCCGCGCTGCGCGGTCACACCGGGCCGCCGCCCACCCACGTGATCCGGGATCTCTCCGAGGTGCCGGGCCTGGTCGAGCGCGCGGACTAGGGCGGCCGTGGAAGGCGCGTTCCGCTGGGTCGACGCGATCGGGCCCCTGATCCTGTTCTGGATGATGGGGGTCGTCGGCCTCGAGCTCGTCGTCGACGACTTCCGGCGCGTGGCGCGACGGCCCGGGAGCGTCCTGATCGGGACGCTCGGCCAGTGGACCCTGCTTCCGCTCGCGGCGCTCGGCGTGATCCACGGCCTCGGGCTCGAAGGGACGACGGCCGCGGGCGTGGTGTTGATCACGGCCGCGCCCGGTGGCGGCATCTCGAACGTCTTCAGCTACGTGGCGCGCGCCAACACGGCGCTCTCGGTGACGCTCACGGCGGTCTCGTCGCTGGCCGCCGTCGTCACGCTGCCGCTGATCACCTCGGCCGGCTTCGCGCGGGTGAGCGGAGGCGACCTCGTGCTCGAGGTGCCCGTGTTGCCGATGATCGGGCAGCTCGCGCTCTTCGTCCTGCTGCCGATCGGGCTCGGCATGGCGGTGCGCGCGCGACGCCCCGCGCTGGCGCTGCGCTGGGCGGGTCGGCTGCGGCGGGGGGTGCTGTTCGCGTTGGTGTTCTTCCTGGTACTGGCCATCTCCGCGGACGACACCGGCCTCGCCGGCGAGGTCTCCGGGGCCCTGCTCGCGGGCGGGGTCTGGACGCTCGCGGCAGCGGCGGTCGGCTACGGGGTGGCGCTCGCCTGCCGGCTCGACGCCGTCGACCGCTTCACGTTCATGATCGAGTACTCCGTCAAGAACGTGGGCCTCGCGGCGATCGTCGCGCTCGCGGGGTTCGGGCAGCCGGAGCTCGCGATCTTCGCCGGCGCCTACGTCGTGGTCGGCTACCCGCTGGCCGCGCTCGCGTGCCTGGCGTTCCGGCGCCTCCGGGCCTGAGCGGGCGTCCATTCGCTCGGACCCCCCTTTGCCGCGGGTGTAGAATCGGGCGTGTCCAGCGCCTCGCCCAGCGCGTCCGCTGCCGGGCCCCGGCCGCCCTGGCTCTTCGGTCCCGGGCCCGACCTCCTGCTCGGCTGCGGCCTGCTCTATGCGCTGGCGTTCGGCGCCTTCCTCGTGCTGGGCCCCGAGATCCGCACGGGCCAGCCCCCGATCCTGTTCCCGCTCCTGATCCTCGTGCTCGGTGTGCCCCACTATGGCGCCACGCTGCTTCGCGTCTACGAGCGGCGCAGCCAGCGCCGCGCGTACGTGGTCTTCTCGCTCTGGACGACGCTCCTGATCGTCGCCCTGTTCCTGGCGAGCCTCCGCATGCCGCTGCTCGCGAGCGGGATGGTCACGGTCTACCTGACCTGGAGCCCCTGGCACTATACGGGGCAGAACTACGGGATCGCCGTGATGTTCCTGCGGCGCGGCGGCGTGGCGCTCGACGCGGTCACGAAGCGCTGGCTCTACGCATCGTTCCTGCTGTCGTTCGTGCTCGTCTTCCTGCACATGCACACCGACACGATCCGCGTGAACGATCTCCCGCTCGGCTACACCGGCGAGAGCGGCCCGACCTTCGTGCCACTCGGAATTCCGCTGCCGCTTGCGATCCAGGCCGCCGTTCCCCTCACGATCGCCTACCTCGGCGCGCTCGGCGTGACGGCGCTTCGGCTGCGCCGCCGAGGTGCGTGGCGCATGCTCGCGCCGGGCCTGCTGCTCGCGACGAGCCAGCTGCTCTGGTTCTCGCTGCCCTATGGGCTCCACATGCTCGGCTTCAAGCCCGGCTTCGACCCCCTCGACTGGAGGTTCCGCACCCACTACTTCACGTGGGTCGCGGTGGCGCACTTCGTCCAGTACCTGTGGGTGACCGCGTACTACGCGCAACGTTCCGGCTCACGGGGCGGACACGCCGGGTTCTACGCCAAGGCCCTGCTCGCCGGCGCGGCGCCCTGGACGCTCCCGTTCCTGCTGCTCGGTCCCCAGGCGCTGGGCCCGCTCTCCGCCGATGCCGGCCTGGCCCTGCTGGTGGCCGCCGCGGTGAACATCCACCACTTCGTGCTCGACGGGGCGATCTGGAAGCTCAAGGGGCGCATCGCGGAGGTTTTGATCCGCAGTGGATCGGATCTCGACGAGCCCGGCCCCGCCCGACGCTTCGGCCTGCGTCACGTCGCGTGGGCGGCGTGCGTGCTGGCGCTCGCCGTCCACGTGGGCAAGCTCGCGAACGAGCAGGGCTTCCGGCGGAGCCTCGAAGCCGGCGATCTCCGCGCGGCCCGTCGGGCGAACGATCGCCTCGCGCTCGTGGGCTTCGATCGCGGCTCCTATCGGCTGGCGCTGGGCCGGGCACTGGTCGAGGCCGACCGGCCCGCCGAGGCGCACGACCAGCTGGTGCGCAGCATCGAGCTGGCGCCGAGCGGGATCGCGCACCTGGCACTCGCGCGGAGCTTCCAGCAGCAGCGCCTCTGGGGTCGGGCCGCGGCCTCGTACGAGGCAGCGATCGAGCTGGGGCTGCCCCCCGACGATGCGCTCGGTGCGCTCGGCCTGGCCGCGAACGCGTGGCTGGAGGCCGGCCGGCCGGAGCGCGCGCTCGTGCTGCTGCAGCGGTCGGAGAGCCGGGACCCGCGCATCCTCGCCCTCGTCGAGCGCGCGCGAGCCGAGAGCGCTGCCGAGGAGCCGCCGGGCCCGTAACCCGGCACGCCGCATGAGCTCGTCAGCGGCCCTTCCAGCGCGGCGGCCGCTTCTCCGCGAACGCCTTCGGCCCCTCGACGAAGTCCTCGCTCTTGACCATGCGGCGCAGCTCCTCGTAGGAAGCGCCCATCGCCTCGCGCAGCCCGCTCTCGAGCCCCTGGTAGGCCGCCTGCTTGCTGGCACGCACCGAGAGGGGGGCGCACTCGAGGATCTGCGCGGCCCACCGCTTGGCGCCGGCGAGTGCCTCGCCCTTCGGCACCACCTCGTTCACGAAGCCGAGCTGCTGGCCCTCGGCGGCCGAGACGCGCCGCCCGGTGAGCAGCATGCCCATCGCGTTCTTGAGGCCGATCTGCCGGGGCAGGCGGTGGATCCCGCCGGCGAGCGCGGCCAGGCCGACCCGCGGCTCCGGCAGGGCGAAGCTGGCGTCCTCGCTGGCGATGATCAGGTCGCAGGCGAGCGCGATCTCGAAGCCGCCGCCCATGGCGACGCCGTTCACCGCGGCGATCACGGGCTTCCGCAGGTCGAAGCGGTTCGTGAGCCCGGCGAAGCCGGTCGGGGGCTGTCCGCTCATGTCGCCGCCGCTGGCCTGGTGCTTGAGGTCGTTTCCGGCGCAGAAGCCGCGCCCGCTGCCCGTCAGGATGGCCACCCAGAGCTCCGGATCGGCGGCGAAATCGTCGAAGACCTGCGCCAGCTCGCGGTTGGCGGGGGGGTGCAGGCTGTTCAGCACCTCCGGGCGGCTGAGGGTGACGACGAGCAGGTGCCCGTCTCGTTCGATCTTCGAGAATTCGGCCATGCGATCGCTCCCGGGCTCAGTGTAGACTCGATGCGTGGCATCCGCGCCACCGTCCGAGGAGGAACCATGGCACCGGCGAGAAAGCGATCCCGCAAGAAGCCCGCTCGCGCGAAGAAGAAGGCAGCCCGCCGAGGCGCCCCGAAGCGAAGCGCTGCGAAGCGGAAGACCGCCAGGCGCAGCGCCGCCAAGAAGACGAAGAAGCGGAAGGCCCCGGCGAAGCGGTCGGCCACGGCCCGCCGGAAGGCCAGCCCGAAGAAGAGCCCCGCCCCGAAGAGGAGCGCACCCCCGCCCCTCATGCGCCTCGCGCAGAAGATCATCCGCATGACGCAGGGGCCGAGCTTCGGCGCGGCGGAGATCCGCGAGCTCTACCAACCCGACGCCCGCTCGATCGAGGCCAGTGGGGCCACCGCCCAGGGCCACGCCGGGCTCGAAGAGAAGATGAAGGGTTGGGAGCAGATGACGGCGGGCATGGACTCGGCGCCTCGAAACGTCTGGACCGGGCCGCACACCATCTGCATCGAGTGGGATTCGACCGTGACGATGCGTGATGGCCGCACGGTCCGGCTCCACGAGGTCGCCGTCCACGAGATCAAGGACGGCAAGATCCAGAGCGAGCGCTACTACTACGACCCGAGCGCGCTGGCGCCGCCCGCGCCGCCGAGCAGCCTGCCGCCCCCCGCTCCGCCCGGCAGCCTGCCGCCGACCGCCTGACGGCGTGCCCGAGTACCGCGAGATCGCATCCGGGCTCCAGTTTCCGGAGGGCCCGATCTGGTGCTCCGACGGGAGCGTCCTGCTCGTCGAGATCCGCCGCGGCACGCTCACGCGCGTGCACCCCGACGGACGCACGGAGGTCGTCGCCGAGTGCGGCGGCGGGCCGAATGGGGCGGCGGTCGGGCCCGACGGCGCCATCTACGTCACCAACAACGGCGGCTTCGAGTGGCACGACGTCGGCGGGCTGGTCCTGCCGGGGAACCAGCCCGCCGACTATCGCGGGGGCAGCATCCAGCGCGTCGAACCGAAGAGCGGGGAGGTCACGACGCTCTACACCGAGTGCGACGGCGTTCCCCTCAAGGGCCCGAACGATCTCGTCTTCGACGCGAGCGGCGGCTTCTGGTTCACGGATCTCGGCAAGATGCGGGCGCGGGACCGCGATCGCACGGGCATCTACTACGCCCGGCCCGACGGCTCGCTGATCCGCGAGATGGCGTTCCCGGTGGACGGGGGCCCGAACGGGATCGGGCTCTCGCCGGACGGCGATCGCGTCTACGTGGCGGAGACCTACACGGGCCGGGTCACGTACTGGGAGCTCTCGGCGCCCGGCGTGATCCGCCGCAACCCGATGTCGCCGCACGGCGGCACGCTGCTGGCCGACCTCGCCCAGGGGGAGCTGCTCGACTCGCTCGCCGTGGACGCCGACGGGAACGTCTGCGTCGCCACGATCGTGCGCGGCGGAATCACCGTCTTCTCGCCCACGGGCAAGCACGAGCACGTGGCCACCGACGACGCGCTGACCACCAACATCTGCTTCGGCGGCGAGGGCCTGCGCACCGCTTTCATCACCCTCTCCAGCACCGGGCGGCTCGTGTCGTGCGCCTGGGAACGGCCGGGTCTGCGCCTCGCCTACGACCTGTAGGGGCGTGCGCCGATGGGGGAGCCGCGCCACCTCGAGTTCTGGTACGAGTTCGCCAGCACCTACTCCTACCTGAGTGTGATGCGCATCGAGAAGGTGGCTGCGGCGGTCAACCTTGCCGTCGCATGGCGGCCGTTCCTGCTCGGCCCGATCTTCCGCGCCCAGGGCTGGAACGACTCGCCCTTCAATCTCCAACCCGCGAAGGGGCGCTACATGTGGCGCGACCTCGCGCGCCTCGCCGAAGGCTACGGGCTGCCCTTCCGTCGGCCGTCGGTCTTCCCGCGCAATGGCCTGCTGGCGGCGCGCATCGGGCTCGCGGCCGAGCCCGAGGGCTGGTGCCCGGACTGGACCCGGGCCGTGTTCACCGCGGAGTTCGCGCACGACCGGGACATCGGCGACTCCGCGGTCCTCTCGGGCCTGCTCGAGACACTCGGGAAGGATCCCGGCGCCGTGCTCGCACGCGCCGAGGCGGACGAGAACAAGGCGGCCCTCCGCGCACAGACCGAGCGCGCCCAGGCGCTCGGCGTGTTCGGGGCGCCCAGCTTCGTGGTGGGCGAGGAGCTCTACTGGGGCAACGACCGCCTCGGCGACGCCGTCGCCCGGGCCGCACTCGGCTAGCCGCATGGACGCGCCGCCGCTCCTGCGCCGACACAAGCTGGCCTACGGCGTCGGGCAGATCGCCGAGGGCCTGAAGACCGGCGCCTTCGAGACATTCCTGCTGTTCTACTACAACCAGGTGCTGGGCCTGCCCGGCACGCTCTCCGGCGCGGCGCTCATGATCGCGCTGATCTTCGACGCGGTGACGGATCCCCTGGCGGGCTCGCTCTCCGACGCCACGCGCTCGCGCCACGGACGGCGCCACCCGTGGATGGTGGCCGCGGCGCTGCCCCTCGGGCTCTCCACCTTTGCGCTCTTCTCCCCTCCCGAAGGGCTCGGCACCTGGGAGCTGTTCGCCTGGCTCACCGTCGGTGCCGTGGCCGTGCGCGGCTCGATGACGCTCTATCACGTGCCGCACAACTCGCTCGGCGCCGAGCTCTCCGAAGACTACGCGGAGCGAACCCGCGTGGTGGGCTATCGCGTCGTCTTCGGCATGATCGGCCTCGGGCTGGCGCCGGCGCTCGGCTTCTTCGTGTTCCTGCGCGAGGGCGCCGACGGGGTCGGCATCCAGAACGCGGCGGGCTACCGCGCCTACGCCGCGACCGTCGGGGTCCTGATGATCGCGACGGTCTGGGTCTCCGCCTTCGGCACCTGGAGCCGGATCCCGTTCCTGCCCCGCAGCAGCGAAGAGACGGAGGCCTTCTCGGCGGGTCGGCTCACACGTGAGGTGCGCAGCGCCTTCGTCGGGAGCTCCTTCGGCGTGCTGTTCGCCGGGGTGATCGTCTACTTCGTCCTGCGCGGCCTCCAGAACTCGCTCGGGCTCCACCTCAACGCCCACTTCTGGGGCCTCTCGTCCGACCAGATGGGCATCCTGATCTTCCCGACGATCGTCGGCTTCGCCACCGGGACCGTGTTCTGGTCGGCGCTCGCCAATCGTCTCGAGAAGCGCAGCATCATCCTGGTGGGAACCACGCTCTTCACGGTCTTCGTCGCGCTGCCCGTGTGGCTGCGGCTGGGCGGGATCCTGCCCGAGACGCTCTCGACGACGGCGATCACCGGCATCCTCACCGCGGCCCTACTCGTCGCCACCTTCGGCGCGGGCGGCTCGGTCACCGCCTTCAACTCGGCGATGGCCGACATCACCGACGAGCACGAGCTGCGCACCGGGCGCCGGCAGGAGGGCATCTACTTCGGCGCGCTCGCCTTCGCCGGCAAGAGCAGCTCGGGGCTGGGCCACGGCCTCGCCGGAGTGGGCCTCGATCTGATCGCGTTTCCCGCGAACGCGGTGGTCGGGAGCGTCGCGCCCGAGGTGATCTTCGGCCTCGGCGTGCTGTACGGGCCGGGCCTCGCGGTGCTGGCGGTGATCGCGCTGGCCTGCTTCTGGCGCTATCGGCTCACGCGGGAACGTTTCGAGGCGATCCGCCGCGAGCTCGACGCGCGGCGAGGAGGGGCACGAGAATGGAGCGGACGCACGAAGTCCTGAACCAGCCGCCGCCGCTCGAGGGCTACTCGCTCTACGCGAGCGACACCGCGCTCCGCGAGGGGATCGAGCGCGAGGGCGGGCGTGGCTTCGAGGCGGAGCTCGAGTGCGCCGGGGTCGACCTCGGCAGCGCCGCGACGTTCGCCGCCGGCCGCCTCGCGAACCGCCTCGGTCCCGAGCTGCGCACGCACGACCGCTATGGGCACCGCATCGACGAGGTGGAGTTCCACCCGGCCTGGCACGACGTGCTTCGGCTCGCCATGGCCCACCGCGTCCACAACCTGCCCTGGCATGCGGAGCGGCCGGGCGCGCAGGTCGCACGCGCGAGCCTGCTCTCGATGCTGGCGCAGGTGGAGGCCGGCGCCTGCTGCCCGCTCACGATGACCTTTGCCGCCTGGCCGGTGCTGCGAAGCGACGCCGAGCTCGCCGCGACGTGGGGCCCGCGCCTGTGCGGCAACGCCTACGAGCCGCGCCTGCTGCCCGCTGCCGAGAAGGCCGCGGTGCTCGTCGGCATGGCGATGACCGAGAAGCAGGGCGGGAGCGACGTGCGAGCGAACACGACCGCCGCCGAGCCCGCCGGGGCGGTCGACGGCCGCGACGTCTTCGCGCTCACCGGCCACAAGTGGTTCTGCTCGGCGCCCATGAGCGACGCCTTCCTGATGCTCGCGCAGCAGGAAGGTCGCGGGCTCTCCTGCTTCTTCGTCCCGCGCTTCCGCCCCGATGGGAGCCGCAACGCCATCCAGCTCCAGCGGCTCAAGGACAAGCTCGGCAACCGCTCGAACGCGTCGAGCGAGATCGAGCTGCGCGGCGCCTTCGCGCTGCTGCTCGGTGAGCCCGGCCGCGGCGTGCGCACCATCCTCGAGATGGTCCAGCACACGCGCCTCGACTGCGTGGCCGGGAGCACCGGCCTGGTGCGCCAGGCGGTGGCGCAGGCCATCCACCACGCGGAGCACCGCGAGGCCTTCGGGCGCCGCCTCGCCGAGCAGCCGCTCATGCAGGCGGTGCTCGCCGACCTCGCGCTCGAGTCCGAGGCCTCGACCGCGCTGATGCTGCGCCTGGCGCGCGCCTTCGAGACGCCCGAGGGGTCGGCCGAGCGCGCCTTCGCCCGCATCGCCACGGCGGTGGCCAAGTACTGGGTGTGCAAGCGCGCGCCGCAGGCGATCGCCGAGGCCATGGAGTGCCTCGGCGGCGCCGGCTACGTCGAGGAATCGAACCTGCCGCGCCTCTACCGCGAGGCCCCCGTGAACGCCATCTGGGAGGGCAGCGGCAACGTGATCTGCCTCGACGTGCTGCGCGCCCTCGTGCGCGAGCCCGAGTGCGCGCTGGCGCTACTCGACGAGATCAAGCTCGCACGGGGCGGGGACGCCCGGCTCGACACCTGGACCGCGAAGCTCGAGGCCGAGCTCGGCGAGCGCGACGACGCCGAGCGGCGCGCTCGACGGCTCGTCGAGCGCATCGCACTCGCACTGCAGGCGTCGCTGCTGGTGCGGGGCGCGCCGGGGTTCGTGGCCGACGCCTTCTGTGCCGCGCGACTCGGCGATGGCGACGGCGTGGCGGGCCTGCAGTTCGGAGCGCTGCCGCGGGGTGTGGACTGCGCGGCGCTCGTGGAGCGGGCCGAAGCGTCGACCGCATGACGCCCGGCGGCGGCGCCGCGGCTGCTACGGTGGCCGGGTGAGCCTGCGCGGTCCGCTCAGTCACGTGGACCTCTCGGTGAGCGATCCCGATCGCTCGATCCCGTTCTACGCCGCGTTCTTCGAGGCGCTCGGCTACCGACGTTTCGAGACCGACGACCCGGAGTTCTGCGGCGAGCGTCCGCGTCGCGCGGCGTGGTTCACGCGCTATCCCGGCCGCGGCGTGTTCGGCGTCGAGGTGCGGCCGGCGGCCGGCGAGAATCGGGACCGGGCTCACGATCGCTACGCACCGGGGCTCCACCACATCGCGTTCCATGCGGACAGCCGCGAGGCCGTCGACGAGGCACGCGCCCGCGTGGCGGCGGCCGGGGGCCGCGTCCTCGACCCGCCGGCCGACTACTCGGGCCAGTGCGGCTACACCGAGGGCTACTACGCGGTGTTCTTCGCCGACCCCGACGGCGTGAAGCTCGAGGTCGTCTATGAGCCGGGGCTGAACCCGTGAGGATGGGGCGAACGAGCGGTGACTTTGGCATGCAGTGACGTCCGGGAACGTCCGGTGATATCCGACCCGGGGGATGTGTGGCTAGAGCGACGGTGGGCGAACGAGCGACCGTCGGCGACTGAGCCCGCGGCCAGGGCTGGTCTTGGGCTCAGCTCCGGAGGGCGCCTCGGCAGCGCGGGCGAGCGACGTTGCTCCGCCGCGGCTGGTGCAATCGATTGGCCTCGGAGCTCCTGTGCGTGGGGGCGGATCTCGACCCGACACACCCGACTCGCCTCTAGGCCGTTCTGCTCGACCCACTGGGCAAGCGCACCCTCGATTCGCCGCCGGTCGGCAGGGAAGCCGACCCGCGTGTCCTCCAGGTTCCATCCGTCCGGCTCGAACGTGGTGGCACCGTTGATCGTGGGTACTCCGCTCTCGATCTGCGCCCACATCGCATCGAGTGAGTACTTCCAGGCGCGGTGGGTCTGGGCGCGAGGCATGTACAGGAAGGCGTCGCATCGGGATGGCTCCACCGCGGCTGCAATCTCGCGAATCAGTGCACGGTTCTCCGCCATCTCGAAGGACGGCAGGTGCTTGCCCTGCTCGACCAGGCAGAAGAGCCCGAGCGACGCTGCAGCCAGGCGCCCGGCGGGACGACGCGAAGCAAGCCGGTCGATCGTGACCGCCGCGCAGAGGGCGAGGGGGATCAATACCAACAGAACCGCCCGGGACACGGCTCGCAGTGCCGCCGCGCCAGGCACCCAGTCGTACAGGATCTTCCAGGGAAAGAAGTCTCCGAAGCGCATCGTGAACAGCGCAAGCAAGACTCCTCCCAGCGTCAACATCAACAACATGCGACGCCGGCGTCCCCAGAACAGACCGAGACCGACGACGAGCGTAGAGACGGGACCGAGGCTCAGTGCCTGACCGCTGGCGATGCCAGTGTGAGCGAAGAACGGATGGGCCAAAAAGCCGTACAGCCAGCTCGAGTCGCCTAGGTACAGCCAGCGCGCAGGCTTGACCACCATCATCTCGCCGAAGCTGCGTACACCCATCGTGTGCGCCGCTTCGAGGTAGGGGCTCGCGAGCGGAGCCAGCAGCAGACCGCCGAGCGCTGCTCCCGCAAGATAGGCGAGCGTGACTCGACGCTCCTTCCACAGCGTGGGAACGAGGTCCGTCAGGAGTGCAGCAAACGCCAGCGAGAAGCACAGCAGGGCGGCCGCGAACCAGCCGAGGTAGAAGCTGCTCCAGAACTGCAGAGCGAACAGGGGGCCCGCCGACAGCGCCCATGCCGCCCGACGCCACTCGCTTCGCGCGAGCGTTGCCCGGACGATCGCGAGCAGGGCCAGAACCGTCCAGAACTCCGGGTACAGCTGATAGTGACCAAAGCGGGCCTCGGAGAGGCGGGGGCCGGCCGCCGCGAAGAGCGCACCAGCGAATCCGCTCGCAAGCCAAGAGGCCGCGAGCGCCTGCCGCGCGAGGATCGCCATCGCGCCGAAGTTCAGGACCGTCACCGCGGTGAGCCAGAGCTGGTAGGCGCTCCACGCGTCGAAACCGAGCGAGCGCGCCAGAAAGTAGGGAGGCGCCGCGCTCAGCAGGATCTCGGAGTAGGCCGCGGCGTTGCGCGCGGGAAAGAAGAAGGGTGGGCTCCACAGAGCTTCGTGATGAGAGGCTCCGGTCAGCCACTTCCAGCCGTGTTCGAGGACATAGTGGAAGAATCGGGCGTCGTATAGATCACCCTCGATCACCTCGAAGCCGGACAAGAGCATGGGGTAATGTGCGATGCCGATCGCGGCACTCAGGAACAGCGCCAGCCAAGAAAGCATCCGGGCGAGACGCATCGGTGCAAGCTAGCGCAGGACGAGCCCGTAGAGGGTAGAGCCGAATCGTCGAGGCCGATCCACACCGAGACTCGTGAGGACCGTGCTTCCCGAGTCGTCGGTACCGCTCGGACGCTCCGGGGCCTCGGGCTGAGCCGCCGCCGCGTCGCCCGAGCGATCTACTCGGTAGGCTCACCCAGGGGGTCGTGAAACACGTGACGCGCCCCCGCCCCGCCCGAGCTCCACCGGAAGCACGTTGGCCAGGTTGCCGGGGCCGTTGATGGCTCAGTTCACGTTGCCGCCACAGCCGGAAGCCTGGCTGGTGCTCCACTCACTGGTCACGGTCGGGTGCATGCGAACGTCGACCGTCGTGCCGACGCCGCCGCCGGACTCGATGCGAAGGTCGCCGGCCAGGGCTGCTGCCATGGCACGGGAGCACCCGGAGTTCGTGGCGACCGGCTCCTGGGTGGAGGCGATGGCGAAGGACGGGCTGCTGGCTGCCGACCACGTGCCCGGGCCTCCGCCTTGTCGGCGCTCGCAACGTCGGGGACCAGGAGCTCTAAGGGGGCGAATCGACGTCCGATACCCCGCCGTGATGACCAATCCCTTGGGGGAGCGCGCTGACGCGCACACCTCCTGCGACCCTAGGCGGCTCCGGCTTGGTCGAGCTGAAAGGAAGGTTGCCGACATTCAGCTTCGTGCTCACCTGAACGATCGTCGCGCGAGGGGGTCGGACGGGTCGTGGTTCCTCCTTGACTCAGGCGTCCCCAGCGTCGGAGAATCGCCCCGAACGCTCGTCGCGCTCCCGACGCAAGACCGTGGAGCGACTCGACGAGTCCCCGGAGGATCCGCGATGCATCGCTTTCTCGTGTTCGCCGGTTCGCTCGCTTTTGGCCTCTCGCTCTCGCTTCCCGCGTCGGCGCTCGAGTTCACGCATGGCGTTGCCAGCGGGGAGGTCACTCCCGTGAGCGCCGTGCTGTGGACGCGAACCGACGGCCCTGCGGGACTCCAGGTCGAAGTGACGCGCACCTCGCCAGGGCCGGGCCCCAAGCAGCTGAAGCGCCCCGCACTCGCTTCCGCCGCGAGCGACTTCACGGCGCGAGTCCTGGTGGCGCCGCTCACCCCGGGCGCCACCTACACCTATCAGTTTCGAGGGCAAGGAGCCTCGAGCGAAGTGGGCACGTTCCGCACCGCCCCGCTTCCGGGTGTTGCGCGGAGCCTCCGCTTCGCCTTCTCGGGTGACTCCGACGGCACCCTGGTAGGCGGGCTCCCGTTCTACAACAACTTCGAGACGCTCGGTGCCGCGCGCAACGAGGGGCTCGACTTCTTCATCTACCACGGCGACATCATCTACTCCGACTCCGGCCTGCGGCCCGGGGGCCCGGCCATGACTCTCCAGGAGTACCGCGACACCTACAAGGTGAACCGCACGTACCAGAACCTCCGCGACCTGCTCGCCGCCACGTCGTCGTACGTGACCTGGGACGATCACGAGGTCCGCAACGACTACGACGGCCAGACCGTGGATCCCGCCCGCTACGCCGCGGGCCGCCAGGCCTTCCACGAGTTCCTGCCGACGCTCGATGCGTTCTATCCGGAGGACCCGACCTGTGCCGGGCCGCCGCGCTTCCGCGTCTTCCGTTGGGGCAGCGAGGCCGACGTGATCCTGATCGACGAGCGCTCCTGCCGGAGCGCGGACGTGGAGGCAGTCTGTCTGGGCGACCTGGGACCGACGCTGCCGCCGGGGCTGCGGGCGTTCTTCGGCCTGCCGCCGAGTCCGCCGCCCGGCTGCCTCGCCGCGATCTTCGACCCGTCGCGCACGATGCTGGGCCCGGTGCAGAAGGAGCTCCTGAAGCAGGCCCTCCTGAGCTCGACGGCCACCTTCAAGTTCGTACTCGGCGGCCTCCCCATCCAGCAATACTGGGCGCTGCCCTACGACCGCTGGGAGGGCTACGGCGCCGAGCGCAACGAGATCCTGAACTTCATCCGCGACAATGGGATCGAGAACGTGGTGTTCCTGGCCACGGACAACCACGCCAACTTCACCAACGAGGTGTTCGTGGATCTCTTCACGGCTCCCCAGCCGGTCGCGCGCGAGTTCGTGGCTGGGCCGATCGCGACCAACACCCTGCAGGTCTCGATCCTGGCCTTCGGCGGGCCGGCGGCGCTCGCGGGCTTCAACGCCCTCTTCAACCTCGCCGGCGTAGACTGCCGCAACCTGAACGAGTACGCGTACGCAGTGGTGAACGTGGACGCCACCGCGGCGACGGCGCAGGTGGAGTTCAAGAAGGGGAACGGCGGGCCGGTGCTCGACCAGATCACCAACGCCCCGTGCGGCGGGACGGTCGGTCCGTAGAGCTCCAAGGAGGCGGACGATCCCGGGCGCCGCGCTCTACGCGTACGAGTACACCCGCGGTGCCCCGCACTCGGCGCGGCCGGCGACGAGGTCGCGAACCTTCCCACGCCGGCGCGCCCCAGAGGCCAGCAACGCTCGTGCGATCGTCGATGCTCTCAGTCGCGCCCCTGTGACAGCGCGAACTCCTCCTCCGGCGACAGCACCAGCCGGCGGCGGCCCACGAGCGCGAAGTACCCGATCGTGATCGCGTAGTAGATCGCGACGCCCAGGATCGGCGCGCGGAAGGCGGGGTCGCTGATCTGGAAGTAGAGCGTCACCACGGCGATCACCAGGGTGACCAGCGCGCCGGGGATGCCGAAGGGGCTCCGGTAGGGGCGTTCGATGTCGGGCAGGCGGATGCGCAGCAGGATGAAGGAGAGCGCCTGGAGCACGTAGGAGAGCATGGCGCCGAAGACGGCCATGTTGAGCAGCGCCGCGCCGATGAAGGCGCCGCCGCGCTCCTGGCCGTAGACGGTCCAGATGAAGAGCATCACGCCGAGGCCGACGGCGCTGCCCGCGATCAGCGCGACCTGCGGGGTCTGGTGGCGGCCGTGGGTCACGGAGAGGAAACGGGGGAAGTAGCCGGCGCGCGAGAGCGAGTAGATCTGGCGCCCGAACGCGAAGATGATGGCGTGGAAGCTCGCGACGAGGCCCATGATGGCGACCAGCGCGAGGATCTTCGCGAGGTCGCTGCCGAACAGGGTGCGGAGTCCGTCGAGCAGGGGCTCGCCGGAGGTGCCCAGCCCGAAGGCGCCCGGCGCGAGGCTCGCGTTCAGCGTGAGCACGGCGAAGGCGCTCAGCACGAGCGTGAAGATGCCGAGCAGGATGCCGGTCGGCATGTCGCGCTTCGGGTCGACCGCCTCCTCGGCCGCGAGCGGGAGCTGCTCGATGGCGAGGTAGAGCCAGACGGCGAAGGGCATGGCCGCGAGCACGCCGTGGACGCCGTCCGGAAACCAGGGGCCGCCGCCCTCGGGCAGCTCGACGAGCGCGCCGTCCGGCCCGACGCCCACGTTCATGGCCCAGCGCGTGAACTCGATCTCGGGCAGGGCGTTCAGGTAGAAGAACACCAGGCAGGCGAGGGCGCCGAGCGTCACGAACATGGTGACGCGGAACGAGAGCTCCACGCCGAACAGGTTGGCGCCCACGAAGGTGGCGTAGCCGAGGATCCAGAACAGCGGCTGGAGGGCGGGGTCGGTCTCGAGGACGGCGCCGAGGTAGGAGCCGATGAAGAAGACGACGACGGCCGGCGTGAGCACGTACTCGATGTTCTCGGCCACACCCGTGACGAAGCCGCCCCACGGGCCCATCGAGGAGCGCGCGAAGGAGTAGGCGCCACCGGTGTGCGGCAGCGCGGGCGACATCTCGGCGAGCGAGTAGGTGAGGCCGAGGTACATCACCGTGATCAGGATCGTGGCCACGAACATCGAGCCCCAGCCGAAGGCGAGCCCGAAGTTCCAGCCCGAGAAGTGCCCCGAGATGACCGCGCCCACGCCGAGCGCCCAGAGCGAGAAGACGCCGGCGTAGCGTCGCAGGCGCCGCTCGGCGAAGTACGCCTCCCCGACCTCCTCGTACCGGACCCCGCCGCGCCGCTCTTCGTCCACCCGCGCCCTCCCCGAGCCGTTCCATCCTCGACGGAGCGCGCGTAGAATGCAATCCCAGACGGAGGTGCCTCCATGCCCAACCCCACCTGGACTCTCGGCGCGGTTCGCGTCACCTCCGTGAAGGAGGTCGAGCTGCCGATGCCCGGCTCCGCGATCGTCCCGGACGCGACGCCCGAGGCGCTTGTCCCCCACTCGGATTGGCTCGCCCCGCACTTCGTCACCGAGGACGGCCGGCTTCGGCTCCTGATCCAGGCGCTCGTGGTGGAGTCGCAGGGGCGCCGCATCGTGGTCGACACCTGCGTGGGCAACGACAAGGAGCGGACGATCCCCGTCTTCGATCAGCTCGAGACCGACTTCCTGGGCGACCTCGAGCGGGCCGGCTTCCCGCGCGAATCGATCGACACCGTGCTGTGCACGCACCTCCACGTGGACCACGTCGGCTGGAACACGATGAAGGTCGACGGGCGCTGGGTGCCGACGTTCCCGAACGCGCGTTACCTGGTGGTTCGCCCCGAGTGGGAGCACTGGTCGAAGGAGGACGACCGCGTGTTCGGCGACGTGCTCGGCGACTCCGTGCGGCCGATCTTCGAGGCGGGCCTCGCGGAGCTGGTCGAGCCCGGGCACGCGGTGACGGACGAGATCTCGCTCGAGCCCACGCCCGGGCACACGCCCGGCCACAGCAGCGTGCGGATCCGCTCCGAGGGGGCGGAGGCGGTGATCACGGGCGATCTCATGCACCACCCGTCGCAGTGCGCGCACCCGGAGTGGGGCAGCAGCGCCGACCACGACCCGACGCGGGCGCGGGAGACGCGCCGGGGCTTTCTCGAGGCGCAGGCGGGGCGCTCGGTGCTGGTGATCGGCACCCACTTCGCCGGGCCCCATGCCGGGCGCATCGTGGCGGACGGCGCCGCCTGGCGCTTCGAGATCGCCTGACCCGGGGTTCCCCCGCGGCGCCGCGCGACGTCTTTCCCCGCGGGCGAAGCAGCGCGTCAATCCCCAGCCCGATGCAGAAAACCGTCATAAATCCAACACCTTCCCGACTTGATTCCGTGACGCGCCGCGTCTAGCTTCAGCGCTCGGGAGGGTGAGATGGGACGCCGGGGGTGGGCGGTTCTGCTGCTGGTCGCGGTGCTGGTCCTGGTCGGGATCGGCGGCGGCGCGGCGTTGTTCGAGCTGGCGCGGCTCGTGGATCCGGTGATCGCCCGGCTCGGGGCCTCGGCGTTGGGGCTCGGGCTGATCGCGCTCTCGGTGGCCCTCGCGCTGGTCGCGCGCCTCCGGGTCCTGCGCGGGCGGATCCCGATCTGTGCGACCTGCAAGCAGGTGCGCGACCCGAGCGGCGTCTGGAACCGGCTCGAGGCCTATCTCGAGGCGCACTCGCACGCCCAGTTCACCCACGGGATCTGCGAGCCCTGTCAGGCCGGGCTGCACGCCCGGACCGGGCGGGTCGCGGCGGGCTTCGCGGGCGGCGAGGGCGTCTGAGCGCTCGCGCCTTCTTGACGTCTTGACGAACGTCCCCGCCCCCTAGGGGGTGGCGCTAGACTCGGCGGCGATGCCGCACGTGACCCGGTACAGCGTGATGCCGATCCCGCCGGTCGAGGCGCAGACGGCGTGGTTCGAGGCGGGGGCGGTGCGGATCGGCGTCGAGTACCGGCGGCTCACGGACGCGGTCGCGGCGGCGGCCGAGCTCGCCGAGGCGTCGGGCGGAGAGCGCGGCCAGACGACGGGCCTCGACGACCGCGGCGTCGCGCTCCACGTGTGTGGCGAGCAGGACGGCGAGTGGCGCGAGTTCCTGCGCTTCGACTGCTTCGCCGAGGATCCCCACTACCACTACGTCTCGTGGCGCGAGAAGGCGAACGAGATGATCCACCTCGATCCCGTGGCCGACGGCGACCCGCTCCACTGGGCGCTCGAGCGCATCCGCACGCGGCTGCCGCAGATGCTCGCGCGGGCCGGGGCGGTCGACGTGGCGGCACGGCTCGACCCGGCGGCGCTCGAGGATGCGCTGCCGCGCGTGACCGAGGCCGCCTTCCGCGCGCGCTACGAGCACGACGACGAGAAGGTCGTGGCCTCGGCCGTGGCGGCGGGACGGCGCGCTTGAAGATCGGGGCGCGCGACACGGACGCGGCGCGGCTGCGCGAGCGGCTCGGCCATCCGGTCGTCGATGCCGACGGCCACGTGATCGAGACGCCGCCCGTGTTCCTGCCCTTCTTCGAGGAGCACGTGCGCAAGATCGCGGGCGGCGACATGGTGAAGCGCTTCCGCGCCGTCGGCGGCATGGACTTCGACGAGATGGTGCTGCGCCCCTGGAGCCACCTCTCGTGGGACGAGCGGCGCGCGACCTGGGCCACGCGCCCGTCCTGGTGGTCGCTCCCGGCCGCGAACACCCTCGATCGCGCCACCGCGCACCTGCCGAAGCTGCTGCACGCGCGCCTCGACGACCTCGGCATCGACTTCGCCGTGCTCTACGGGAGCCGCACGCTCACCACCACGGCGATCAAGGACGACGAGGTGCGGCAGGTCGCGTGCCGGGCGCTCAATGCCTTCAACGCCGAGGTCTACGCGCCCTACGCGGACCGGATGACGCCGGCCGCGCACATCCCGATGCACACGCCCGCCGAGGCGATCGCGGAGCTCGAGCACGCGGTGGGCGAGCTCGGCCTGAAGGCGATCATGATCAATGGGCTGATCCACCGGCCCATCGGCGACGCTGGGGCCGCGCACGATCCGCGCCTGCCGAGCTGGGGCTCGGGGTCGGGCGAGCGGCTCGACTGCCTCGGCCTCGACAGCGCGCACGACTACGACCCCTTCTGGCGCCGCTGCGTCGAGCTCCGCGTGGTGCCCGCCTCGCACACGCCCGGCATGGGCTGGGGCAGCCGCCGCTCCGTCTCGAGCTACATGGCGAACCACCTCGGCAGCTTCGCCGCGAGCATGGAGGCCCAGTGCCGGTCGCTCTTCATGGGGGGCGTCACGCGCCGCTTCCCGGAGCTCGCATTCGGCCTGCTCGAGGGCGGGGTGTCGTGGGCCTGCCAGCTCTACGCCGACCTGATCGGGCACTGGCAGAAGCGCAACCGCGAGACCATCCACCACCTCGACCCGGCGCGCATCGACACCGAGCTGGTGCTGCGCCTGTTCCAGCAGTACGGCGACGGCTTCTTCCACAAGGACGTGCCGGGCCTGGCCGAGGCCTTCACGAAGCTCGAGCCCGAGCCGCCCTTCCTCGACGAGTGGGAGGCCTGCGGAGTCGAGCGCAAGGAGGACATCCGCGACCGCTTCGTGCCGAGCTTCTTCTTCGGTTGCGAGGCCGACGACAGCGGCGTGGCGTGGGCGATGAACGCGAAGATGAACCCGATGGGGGTGAAGCTCCAGGCCATGTTCAGCTCGGACCTCGGCCACTGGGACGTCGAGGACATGACCGGCATCCTGTCCGAGGCGTACGAGCTGGTGGAGCACGAGCTCGTGAGCGAGGCGGACTTCCGCGACTTCGTGTACGGGAACCCGGTGCGCTTCTACACGCGGCTCAACCCGGACTTCTTCCGCGGTACGCGCATCGAGGGTGACGTGTCGCACTTCCTGGGAGCGAAGTCGTGAAGCTCGAGGGTGCCGTCGCCGTCGTGACCGGCGCCTCGCGCGGCATCGGCAAGGGCTGCGCGCTCGAGCTCGGCGCAGCCGGCGCGACGGTCTACGTCACGGGTCGCACGGTCGAGGCCGGCACCCACCCGTTGCCCGGCACGGTCGGGGTAACCGCCGACGAGGTCACCCAGATCGGTGGTCGGGGCATCGCCGTGGCGTGCGACCACCGCGACGACGACGCCGTGGCAAGGCTCTTCGAGCGCGTGGCCGACGAGCAGCAGGGCCGCCTCGACGTGCTCGTCAACAACGCCTTCCTGATCCCGAAGGAGCTCACCAGCGGCAAGCCCTTCTGGGAGTGCCCGCTCTCGAACTGGAACGACATGGTGGGCGTCGGGACCCGCTCCGCCTACGTCGCGAGCTGGCACGCCGCGAAGCGGATGGTGCCCCGGAAGCGCGGCCTGATCGCGAACGTGTCCTCCTCGGGGGCGCGCGAGTACGCCTGGCACGTGGCCTACGGCGTCGGCAAATGCGCCCTCGACCGCTTCACGGCGGACGCCGCCCACGAGCTGCGTGCGCACGGGGTGGCGGTCGTCTCGATCTGGCCCGGCCTGGTGCTGACCGAGCGCCTCGAAGGCGCCGCGAAGGCCGGCATCCCGGGCCTCGACTTCTCGAAGGCCGAGTCGCCGCGCTTCACGGGGCGCGCGATCGCGGCGCTCGCCGGCGACGCCGACGCCCTGCGCTTCAGCGGACGGGCCTTGCCCGCTCGCGAGCTGGCGGATCTCTACGGCTTCAAGGACGTGGACGGGCGCCTGCCGGGCGGCCCGCTCGAGGAGCGCCCCTGGCGAGCCGGCGAGGGCTGAGTGCCGTTCGCTCGGGCCTCCTGGGGTCGCGTGTGACCGGGCCGGGACCCGGCGCCGCATGCTGAAGCGGCTCGTTGCCGGCTTCTTCCTGGCCCTCTTTGCCGCGTTGGCCGGGACGGCTCTGTGGGCGCTCTGGCCGGTGCGCCCTGCCTTCGACGCGGCGCCGCTGCTGGCCCGCGCCGCTGCCTACGAGGTGCGCATCCAGCGCGACGGCTTCGGGGTCCCCCACATCCGGGGGAAGACGGACGCCGACGTGGCGTATGGGCTCGCCTTCGCGCACTCGGAGGACGACTTCGACACCATCCAGCGCGTGTTGCTCGCCTCGCGCGGCGAGCTCGCGCGCGTCGAGGGGCGCGACGCCGCGCCCGCGGACTTCCTGTTCCACTGGTTCGGCGTGGCCGAGGCCGTGGCGGCCGGCTACGAGCGCGAGCTCTCGCCCGAGGCGCGCGCCGTCGCGGAGGCCTACGCCGACGGCGTGAACCACTACGCGGCGCTCCACCCCGAGGCGGTGCTGCCGGGCGCGATCCCCGCCAGCGGCCGCGACGTCGTGGCGGGCTTCAGCTTCCGCACCCCGTTCTTCTACGGCCTCGAGCGCGCGCTGCGGCCGCTGTTCGAGGAGGATGCGGACGAGTCTCTCGCCGCCCGGCTCGGGGCGCCGGCCTGGGCGCTCGGCTCGAACGCCATCGCGGTGGCGCCGCACCGCTCCACCGACGGCGCCACCCGCCTGCTGGTGAACTCGCACCAGCCCTACACCGGGCCGGTCGCCTGGTACGAGGTCCGGCTCGAGAGCGAGGCGGGGTGGGACGTCGCGGGCGGCGTGTTCCCGGGCTCCCCGGTGATCCTGCACGGCACGAACCGCGAGCTCGGCTGGGCCTCGACCGTCAACACGCCCGATCTCGTGGACGTCTACCGCCTCGAGATCGATCCGGACGACCCCGACCGCTACCGCCTCGACGGCGGGTGGCACACGCTCGAGAAGGACGAGGTCGCGCTCGAGGTGAAGCTCTTCGGGCGTCTCACCTGGACGGTGAAGCGCGAGATCCTGCGCTCGCAGCACGGTCCCGTGATCCGCCAATCCCACGGGACGTTTGCACTTCGCTTCGTGGGGCAGGGCGAGCTCGGCCACCTCGACCAGTACCTCGCCATGAACCGCGCGCGCAGCCTGGCCGAGTGGCGCGAGGCCATGCGCAGGCAGGCGCTCCCGAGCGTGAACTTCGTCTACGCCGACCGGGCCGGGAACGTGGCCTACTTCTACAACGCCGTGTTCCCGAAGCGCGTGCCGGGGCTCGACTGGCAGGGGGTGCTGCCGGGCGATCGCTCGGACCTGATCTGGGACGAGTTCCTGCCGTTCGACGCGGTGCCCCAGGTGGTGAATCCGAGCGCGGGCTTCGTGGCCAACGCGAATCACACCCCGTTCCGCTCGGCCGACCCCGCCGACGCCCCCGACCCGGCGCGCTTCGCGCCGGAGCTCGGCATCGAGACGCGGATGACCAACCGGGGGATGCGCGCGCTCGAGCTGCTCGGCGGCGACGACTCGATCACCGCCGAAGAATTTCGCGCCTACAAGTACGACAAACGCTACTCGAAGGGGAGCGAGGCGCGCCGCATCGTCGACGAGGTCCTGGCGATGGACTTCCTCGGCGACCCGACCCTGACCCGGGGCCAGGAGCTGCTGCGCGGCTGGTCGGAGCTGGCCGAGGCCGACGATCGCACCACGGCCCTCGCGATCCTCTCGGCCACGCCCGTGGTCGTGGCGCAGCTGCGCGGGCAGCCGCCGCCCTCGGTTGGCGGCAGCTACCGCGCGGCCGTGCGCACGCTGCTACGCCACCACGGCCGCCTCGACCCACGCTGGGGCGAGGTGAACCGCTTCCGGCGCGGGGAGCTCGACCTCCCCGCGAGCGGCGGCCCCGACGTGCTGCGCGCGATCGAGGACTTCGAGCTCGACGGCGACGGCACCTACACGGCCCGCTCGGGCGACTGCTTCTTGATGTTCGTGACGTGGGACGGCGACGGGCGCCAGACGGTCGAGACCATCCACCAGTTCGGGAGCGCCACGCTCGACCGCGACTCGCCGCACTACGCCGACCAGGTGGAGCTCTTCCTGGCGGAAGAGACGAAGACGATCCACCTGGACGCCGACGCGCTGGCGCCTCACGTGACGCGAGACTACCGGCCAGGCGAATAGGCCTCGGCCGCGGCGAGCAGCGCGCGCAGGTCCTCCGGCAGCGGAGCCTCGACGGCGATGCGCCCGCCGCGCAGCGGATGCGGAAAGGTGAGCTTCCACGCATGGAGGGCCACCCGCTTGGCGCGCAGCACGTCGTCCTTTCCGCGTGCGTACTTCCGCTCGCCGACGAGGGCCTGGTCGTGGTGGGCGAAGTGGAGGCGGATCTGGTTGTAGCGGCCCGTGACGAGCTCGATCTCGACGCTCGAGGTGGCGCGGTGGTGCGCCAATACGCGCCATCGGGTGAGGGCTGGCTTTCCGCGCGAATCCACCCGCGCGCGTGCGCCCTGGTCGAGCACCGGGTCGTCGAACTCGCCTCGCTCGGGCCGGAGTCGACCGCGCACGAGGGCCCAGTAGGTCTTCGTGACGCTGCGCCCCCGAAACAGGTTCTCGAGCGCCGCGCGTGCGGCCTCGTGTCTCGCGACGACGACGAGCCCGGAGACGTCGCGGTCGAGACGGTGGACCGGGAGGACTTCGCCATGGCCCTCGGCCGAGAGGACCTCCGGCAGGGTCACGCCCGACGCTCGCGGCGTCGGGACGGAGAGCAGCCCCGCGGGCTTGTCGATGATCAGGAGGTCCGCATCCTCGTACCGAAGCGGGATCGGCATGGCTCACTCCGCCAGGAACGTCCCGACCTCGGCCAGGAAGCGATCGAGCTGGTCGTGGTGCACCCAGTGCCCGGCGTTCGGGATCGTGACGGAGCGGGCGTCGTCGAAGACCGCGGCGCGCCCGTCGGCGACCGGGTCGCTGGCCCAGGAGTCGGCGCCGCGCATCAGCAGCACGGGGCAGGTGACGCGCTTCCAGAGCGTGCGCATGTCGTCCACGTCGAAGCGGTAGGGTGCGAAGTTGCGGGTGTAGTTGTCGAACTTCCAGGAGTAGGAGCCGTCCTCGTTGCGGTTCACACCGTGGGCGGTGAGATGCAGGGCCTGCGCTTCGGAGAGGAACGAGTTCTCCTCGCGCATGCGCTTCGCGGCCGCCTCGAGGCTCGGGTAGCGGCGCGGCTGGCGCCCGGAGAGGTCGCGCATCTGGCGCACCCAGTCCCGCATGCGCTCGTGCGGGGGGCGCGCGCGCATGCGCTCGACCATGGCGGGGGGCGGGCCCAGGCCCTCGATCGAGACCAGCTTGCGGACGCGCTCGGGGTAGACCCCGCTGTACATCACGGTGACCGAGCCACCGAGCGAGTGCCCGACCAGGGTGACCGTTTCCGCCCCCACGGCGTCGATCAGGTTGGCGAGATCGAGCACGTTGTCGGCGATGGCGTAGGGCCCGCCCTGTACCCAGTCGCTGTCGCCGTGGCCGCGCAGGTCGGGCGCGACCACGTGCCAGTCCAGGCGCAGGGCGCGCGCGACCCAGTCCCAGCTGCGCGCGTGGTCGCGGTTGCCGTGCACCAGCACCAGGGTCGGCGCCGTGGGGTTGCCCCAGTCGACATAGTGGAGCCGCAGGCGCTGGGAGACGAAGTAGTGCGAGGTCGGTCCGAGGATCTCCACGGCGCGCGACTCTGTCACAGGCCTCGCCGGCGCACCACCGCACCCATCGGGCGCTAGGGCTGCGCCACCAGCTCGCGAAGCTGCTGCTCGGCTTCGGCCTCGATCAGGGCCCACTGCTCTTCGCCGATCCGCAGCGCTTCGCGAGCGCGCTCCAGGGCAACGGGGCCGCTGCGATCGGTGTGCGGATGGGTCTTGAGACTCGCCGCGTCCTTGCCGAGGAGCGGGGGCACCAGCCCGTATCCGTTCGCCGCCGCCAGCTCGTCCGCCAGGCACACCGCCGCCGCGAGCGGATGCAGATGCCCGCCGATCTCGACCCGGTGGTGCGCTTCGAGCAGGTACGGCAGCTCGGGCGGGAGCTGCCAGAGCTTCGCCATCAGCGCGCCGGCTTCGGCGTGGGCGCTGTCGATCGCCGGCCAGAGCACGGCGAGGTCGGGCGGCCTCTTGCCGCGGGGCACGTCGCCGAGCGACAGCAGGATTCCTGCGATGCCGACGTCGTGGAGGAGGCCGCACGTGAAGGCGAGCTCCGACGCCACGCTCGAGTAGCGGCACACGAGGCGGCACAGGTGCGCCGTCGCGCGACTGTGCAGGCGCAGGCGCTCCATGGCCCCGCCGTAGCTCTCGCAGCGGAAGACGCGAAGGTTCATGGCGACCTCGAGCACGATGTCGCGCAGCGTACGCAGGCCCAGGCGCATGACCGCGTTCCGGAGCGTCTCGATGCCCCCGCCCGCGGCGAACGCCGCCGAGCTCGCCACGCGAAGCACGCGGGCGGCGAGCATCGCGTCGCGCTCGAGGACCTCGACCAGGCGCTTCACGTCGAGGTCCGGGTCCTGCGAGAGCTGGAGCACCTGTTGGGCCGCTTGCGGGAGCTCCGGCGGCTGATAGCCGGGGGCGCGGAACACGTCGAGCAGGCGCTCCTTCAGCGCGGCCTCGTCGATCAGCACGTCGTCGTCGTCGGCGATCGACGCCGAGCCGACTCCGTATCCCTCTTCGTGCTTCGCCTTGCCGCGGCCCGCCACGCTGTCCTCCCATGTCCTCTTCGGCCGTCAGCGGCTGCAACGCGTCCGGTCTTGCCACGAGGCCGAATGGGGAAACCCCGGGGTCGGCCTCCTTCGTTTGCCCCGCGAGCGTGCGGAGCGAGGGGCTCGGTGCGGGAGGAGCCGAGCCTACAGCAGACCTCGGAACGCCAGGGCTGCGCGGAGCGGGCCCACACCCTCGAACAGCAGGCTCTCGATTCCGGAGGCGCGGCCCGCTTCGACGTTCGCGGGTCGATCGTCCACGAACAGCACCTCCTCCGCGGCGAGCGCGTTCGCGTCGAGGAGGTGGCGGTAGATGCGCGGGTCCGGCTTGGCCAGGCCCACGGCGCCCGAGATCACGAGCCCCTCGAACCGCTCCAGGAACGGGAACTCCAAGCGCGTCTGCTCGAAGGTGTCGGCGTTCCAGTTCGAGAGTGCGAACAATCGGATGCCGCGGGCCTGGAGCTCGTCGAGCAGCGCGATCGAGGCGGGCATCGGCAGCATCATCTCGCGGAAGCGCTCGCCGTAGGCGCGGATCAGCGCCTCGTGCTCGGGGAAGCGCGCGATCCGCTCGGCGATGCCCTCGGCCAGGGGCAGCCCGGCGTCGAGCCGGTGGTTCCATTCGGACGTGCAGACCGTGGCGAGGAAGTGGTCGACCGCCTCCTCGCTCGGGAGCAGCTTGCGGTAGAGCAGGCGCGGGTCCCAATAGATCATCACGTTGCCGAGGTCGAACGCCACGGCGCGGAGCGCGCGCTCGTCCTCGATCCCGGGGTCGTTCGGGCGAAGGTCCACGGCCGCAGGCTACGAGAAGCGCTCCCACGCCGCCTGCCGGGAGATGCCGAGCGCCTCGCCGATGCGCGACCACGCCACCCCCCGTTCGCGCAGGACCTCGACGTGCTCCTGGAGCACCTCGCGCGTGGCGTCCACGGCGGCGGAGGAGGGCTCGAGGAGCGAGAGCAGCGTCTCGTCGGGGTAGCTGCGCCACTGCCCCGGCAGCGCCGGGGCGGGCTTCCCGGCCAGGATGCGGTTGCAGATGCCGACGCAGGCGTCGCAGATCGTGACGCCCGGCCCGCCGATCAGCTTCGCGGCGGTGTCCTGGTCCTTCCGGCAGAAGGAGCAGTAGAGCAGACGGCGCTTGGCCATGACGAACCTCCCGGGTGGTTCGTCAAGGCTACCTTGACATTCGGACCTGTCAAGAAATCCCTGACACCCGGGGCGCTCGCTCGCCCGGCGCGGCCCGGGCCTAGGGCGACGGGCTCGCGTAGGTGAAGGTCAGGGCGTTGGTCGACATCACGCCGTCGCGCCAGATCGTGATCGGCACCTGGTTGCCGACGACCTTCTTGTTCTTCTTCGGGACCTTGACCACCAGACTCGTGTCGGTGACGTCCCGGGCCTTCCGCTTCTTGGGCCCGAAGAAGACCTTCACCTTGCGTCCGCTGAAGTTCTGCCCGGTGAGGGTCAGCACGTCGCCCTTGTCGCCGGCCGCGGCGGAGAGAGCCTCGAGCAGCGGGGCGTCGGGAACGACCTCGACTCGCAGGCTCGTGGCATCGCTCCGGCCGGTGCAGTCGGTGGCGGTCAAGCCGATCGAGTGCATGCCCAGCTGGGACGCGTCCGGCGTCCAGGCGAGGAGGCCGCCCGGGGAGAGCGTCGCCCCGACCGGCAGCGGCGACGCGCCGAAGCTCACGCTGTCGCCGTCCGCGTCCTCTGCCGCGAGCGGGATCGCGAGGGACTGACCGGCCGGCAGGATGCGGTCGTCGACGCGTTCGAACCTCGGGGCGGCGCCGCTCGGCGCGTCGAGGACGCTCACGACGACCGCCTCACTGGCGCGATTGCCCTGCGGGTCGGTGGCGCTGAAGGTGATCGTGGTGTCGCTGAAGCCGCCGCAGCCGACGCTATCGAGCGGGGGTCGCCAGCGGAAGCTGCCCGATGCCGAGAGCGACGCACCCGGCGGGAGCGGCGTCGCGGCGTAGACGAGCGCATCCCCCTGCGGATCCTGCGCCACGAGGTCGATCCCCAGGGTCTCGTCCTCGCGCACGCTCTGGGGCCCGATCGGATCCAGCGTCGGGGGCGCCTCCCCGACGGGCTCGGTCAGGCACGACACGGAGTCGACGTAGGCCCCGATCTCGCTCTGGCTCGCCGCGCTGAACCAGGTGACGTTCCCGTTGATGCTCGGCGCCATGATGCCGTCGGCGCTGTGGCCGCCGCCCAGGTTGTGGCCCATCTCGTGGGCGGCGATCAGGCGCGTCAGCGCGTCGTTCTGGAGGTAATACTGGTTCACGCCGAAGCGGAAGCTGCTGCACGCGGACGAGACGTAGGCCAGCCCGACCGTGCTGCCTGCGAAGTCCCGACCCGAGAACAGCTGCGCGTCGTCGGTGGGGGTCGCGACGCCCGCCAGGAAGCCGCTACGGAACTGGGTCAGCAGCGTCCCGGAGTCGTTTCCGCTGTAGGGGTCGGAGCCACTCCAGGCGCGTTGCACCACCACCCGGTTGGTCAGGCCCAGGTCCGTCTCGTAGATGCCGTTGATGGCGTGCACGATCGAGAGGATGCGCGCATTGGCCGCATCGACCCCGCCGAGCTGGGCGACGAAGGGCGCGTCCGCCTCGGTCCCGAGCTCGATCTCGAGGAGCCCGGCGGCGGCGGCGGCCGTCGGCTCGGGTTCGGCTTCGAGCGCGGGGGCGACCGATTCGACGGCCGTGGCACAGGCGGAGAGGGCCGCCCCGATCTCCTCGGGCGGGATCTCGCGCAACCCGAGGACCGGGTCGCCGCCGTCGGCCGACAGGTCGTAGAGCACCCCATCGACCCGCGCCAGACCCGACAGGTGACCGCTCGGCTCCCGGCTGAGACGCAGGAAGTCGCCGCCCGGTTCGGCGGGCGCCGGGCCCGCGGCGAGCGGACGCCCGGCGAAGCTGCGCACGCGCGGGAGCGCGTGGCCGCGTCGCTCGCCTCCCGGCCCGGTCACCTCGGCGGTGGTCGCCGCCGTGTGGACCGGCGCCGGGCGCAGCGCCCACTCGACGTTCCCCCGTCGGCTGGGGAGCGTCAGACGGAGGCTGCCGCCCTCGGCGAGGCCGGCGCGGACGTAGTCGGAGAGCGGGGTCCAGCCCCGAAAGTCGGCTCCCCCGCTTCGCTCGGCGCGCGCAGCGAGGCCGCTCGGCAACGCGGCGAGCGTCGCAGAGAGCAGGGCGAAGAGGAGGGCGCGGGGGGCTTGCATGCGGGACCCGGGGTCCCGTGCATCGACCGCCAAGCGGACCGGGAGTGTGATGCCGGGTCACGCTTGCGTCTTCCCTGCCGCTGGACCGCAGGTGCGTGAGCCCCGATCAGCGCGTGGGCTTCCCCTTGCCGCCGCCGTTGCCGCCACCCTTGCCGCCGCCACCACCGCCGCCGGTGCTGCCGTCGTAGGTGAAGGTCAGCGCGTTGTCGGAGGCGAGGCCGTCGCGCGTCACGCTCACACCGACCGTGGTCACCCTCTTGCCCTGCTTGGGCGCCGTCACCACGAGGCTCGTGTCGCTGCCGCTCAGGATCGTGGCCGCCTTGCTCCCGAAGTAGACGCTCACGCTGCTCCCCGCGAAGTGCTCGCCCGTGATGGTGACCTCCCCGTTGGCGGGGCCGGTGTCCGGCGACAGGCTCGTGAGGTGCGGCGGCAGCACCGGGATCACGGTGATCGTGACGCTCTGGCTCGCCGAGGCGTTGGTGCAGTCGGTGGCGTGGAAGACGACGACGTTGTCGCCGGCGTCCCCATTGTCGGGCGTCCAGCTGAAGAGGCCCGAGCCCGAGAGGCTCGCACCCGCCGGGAGGCCCGAGGCCGTGTAGGTGAGGGAGTCGCCGTCCGGGTCGCTCGCCGAGAGCTGGATCGAGACCAGCTGGCCGGCGCTGACCGTGCGGTCGGCCGGGTCCGCGAGCGACGGGGCCGCGCCGGTCGGCACGTCGAAGACACTGATCGGCACCACCTCGCTCGCCTGGTTGCCGCCCGTGTCGGTCACCAGGAACTGGATGCTCAGCTCCGCGGTGCCACTGCAACCCACCGTGTCGAGGGGCGGCGTGTACGAGAAGAGCCCGGCCGGCGTGATGGAGGCGCCCACGGGCAGGGGCGTCGCATCGAAGGTCAGCGGGTCGCCATCCGGATCGCTCGCGGTGAGCTGCAGGCTGAGCGTGTCGTTCTCCGAGACACTCTGCGGCCCCACCGGGTCGAGCACCGGCGGGCCGCCCACCGCGACGTCCGCCAGACAGCCGACGGAGGCCACGAAGGCGCCGATCTCCGCCTTGCTGGTGTCGCTGAACCAGGTGACACTCGAGCTGATCGAGGGCGACATGATGCCGCCGTCCGTCGTGTGGTTGCCGCCGAGGTTGTGCCCTTCCTCGTGCGCGACGACCAGCCGCGTCAGGCTCTCGCTCTGCTGGTAGTACTGGTTCACGCCGTAGCGGTAGCTCCCGCAGGCGGACGAGAGCCAGGCGCGGCCGATCACGTTCGACTCGAAGTCCCGCCCCGAGAAGAGCTGGGCGTCGTCGTAGGTCGTGCCCACGCCCGCCGAGTAGCTCGAGCGGAACTCCGAGAGCAGGGTGCCCGAGTCGCTGCTGGTGTAGGGGTCGCTGCCGTTCCAGGCGCGCTGCACCACGACCTTGTTGGTGAGGCCCAGGTCGGTCTCGTAGATGCCGTTCACGGCGTTGATCATCGAGAGGATCTTGGCGTTGGCGCCGTCCACACCGCCGGTCTGCGCCACGAAGGGGGCGTCGGCCTCGGTTCCGAGCTCGATCTCCTTGAGCGGGCCGGCCGCGGCCGTCTCGGGCGCGCCGCCCGCCTCGCCTTCGCCGGCGAGGGCGGCGAGCGCCTCGTCGGCTTCGACGCCGCAGCCCTGGAGGACCTCGCCGAGCTGCTCCGGGGTGATCTCGCGAACCACGAGCAGCAGGTCGCCCTGCGCGAGCTCGGCCGAGAGGTCGTAGAGCAGGCCTTCGACGCGCAGCAGGCCCGACACGCTGCCGTGTCGCCCGCGGTAGGCGAGCTTCGCGAAGTCGCGCGCGTGCTCGGGCGCGATCTCGCCGGTCCAGGTCGTGACCGGCGGGCGGCCGCGGCCTTCGCGCAGGCCACGCGGGTCGACGCTCTCCGCGTGGTAGCTCGCGGCAAGCGTCTCACGGGGCTGGAAGGAGACCTCGACGCTCCCCGCCCGGGTCGGGATCGTGAGCAGGAACGCGCTGCCTTCACGCAGCGCCGTGCGCTCGTAGTCGCCGAGCGGAGCCCAGCCTTCGAAACCGTTCGCACTGGCGGGTGCCACGAACAGGGCGCTCAGCGCGATGGCGGCGAGCAGACGGAGAACGAGAGCCGAAATGACCATGACACCTCCCCAGGTGGACCCCAGGTCGGTATCCCGATCGCCCGGAAAGGTGACGCGGATCGCCCGCACGTGCAGCGCGCGCGCAGCGCGCAGGCAGGGAGGACGCGCGCGAGACGCGCGTCCGCGTCGACATCAGTGGCGCTGAGGACCCGTCAGCGAGGCGAGATCAGTAGCGCGCCCCGCGCGAGCCGCGTCCGCCTCCGCCACCCGGGCCGCGCGGCGCGCGCTCGCGCGCCTCGCTCACCCGCAACGCACGGCCCCCGAAATCCTTGCCGTTCGCGTTGTTCATGGCGTTGGCCATGTCGGCGTCGTCCATCTCGACGAACCCGAAGCCGCGGGAGCGGCCGGTGTCCCGGTCGGTCACGACGCTCGCGGAGAGCACCGTGCCGAAGGCGCTGAAGAAGTCCTTCAGCTCCTCGTCCGTCGCACGCCAGGGAAGGTTTCCAACGTAAAGCTTGCCCAATGCACTTCACCCGATCACGAGAGAATGGAAGTTGGACACACGGGCACCACTGGCGCCGTGGCCCGTCGGCCCGAAACCGAGGTCGGGAGCACGATCGAGCGAATGGAGTTGGGCTTCAGAGGAGATCTCGGCTGGGCGACCTTCGGACGCTAGCCCCGGGCCACCGCCCCGCAAGCCTGAGGCCGCCGCCCCCCGACGCCGCGTCCGACCGCGCTCAACCCAGCGCGTCGAACGCGGGGTGGTAGCGCACCCAGCCGCGAGCCCCGGCGAGGGCGCCGGGCGCCAGCTCCTGGACCTGGAAGGCGCTGTCGAAGTCGTGGCTCGCATAGTGGAGCCCATGCGGTGCCGCGAGCTGGAAGCCGAAGCGCCCGTAGTAGCTCGGGTTCCCGAGCACGAACAGGAGCTGCCAGCCGAGCCCGTGGGCCGAAGCGATGCCGGCCCGGATCAGGGCGCTGCCGACCCCCCGGCCCTGCGCGGCGGGCAGCACGCCGACCGGCGCCAGCGCGCCCGCGGCCGGGCTCTTCGGGCCGCGCTCGATCGTGACCGCACTGAAGAGGACGTGGCCGACCGGTCGCCCCGCCTCCTCGGCCACCAGCGAGACGAGGGCCGTGGCCTCGCGGCCGAGCCGGGCGGCCAGGCGCGCCTCGTCGGGGCGGCCGAAGGCGGCCTCGTGGATCGAGAACAGCGCGTTGGCGTCGCCGGCCTGCGCGGCGCGGATCCGCGTCAGCCGAGCGTTCCCGCGAAGAAGTCGTTGCCCTTGTCGTCCACGACGATGAACGCGGGGAAGCCCTCGACCTCGATCTTCCAGATCGCTTCCATGCCGAGCTCGGCGTACTCCACCACCTCGACCTTCTTGATGCAGTTCTTGGCGAGGATGGCCGCGGGGCCGCCGATCGAGCCGAGGTAGAAGCCGCCGTACTGCTTGCAGGCCTCGGTGACGGCCTTCGAGCGGTTGCCCTTGGCGAGCGTCACGAAGCTGCCGCCGTGCTCCATGAAGAGGCCCACGTACGCGTCCATTCGGCCGGCGGTGGTCGGGCCGAAGGAGCCCGAGGCCATGCCGTCCGGCGTCTTGGCCGGGCCGGCGTAGTAGATCATGTGGTCCTGGAAGTACTGCGGCAGGCCCTTGCCCTGCTCGAGGCGCTCGCGCAGCTTTGCGTGGGCGATGTCGCGCGCCACGATCAGCGGCCCCGTCAAGGAGAGCCGCGTCTTGATCGGGTACTGCGAGAGCGTGGCGCGGATCTCCGCCATGGGCCGGTTGAGGTCGATCTCGACCACGCCACCGGGCAGCTCCTGGTCCGTCACCTCCGGCAGGTACTGCGCCGGGTTCGTCTCGAGCTTCTCGAGGAACACGCCTTCGCGCGTGATCTTCGCCTTCACCTGACGGTCGGCCGAGCACGAGACCCCGATACCGACCGGCAGCGAGGCCCCGTGACGCGGCAGTCGGATCACGCGCACGTCGTGGCAGAAGTACTTCCCGCCGAACTGGGCGTCGATCCCGGTCTTCTGGCTCAGCTTCAGCACCTGCTCCTCGAGCTCGAGGTCGCGGAAGGCGCGGCCGTCGGCGTTTCCGTGGGTGGGCAGGGCATCCAGGTACCGGGTGCTCGCGAGCTTCACGGTCTTGAGCGTGAACTCCGCCGAGGTCCCCCCGATCACGATCGCGAGGTGATAGGGCGGGCAGGCCGCGGTGCCGAGCGTCCGGATCTTCTGGTCGAGGAAGCGCAGCAGGTTCTCCGGGTCGAGGATCGCGCGGGTTTCCTGGTAGAGGAAGCTCTTGTTGGCCGAGCCGCCGCCCTTGGTGATGAACAGGAGCTCGTAGCGGTCGCCGGGCGTCGCGTAGAGCTCGATCTGCGCAGGCAGGTTCGAGCCGGTGTTCTTCTCCTCGTACATGCTGAGCGGCGCCATCTGCGAGTAGCGGAGATTCGTGCCCACGTAGGTGTCGAAGATCCCGCGGGCGAGCCACTCCTCGTCGCTGGCGCCGGTGAAGACGCGCTCGCCCTTCTTGCCGATGACGATGGCGGTGCCGGTGTCCTGGCAGCTCGGCAGCACCATGCCGGCGGAGACGTTCGCGTTCTTGAGCATCTCGAGCGCGACGAAGCGATCGTTCTCCGACGCCTCGGGATCCTCCAGGATGGCGCGCAGCTGCTCGAGATGGCCCCGACGGAAGAGATGGGAAACCTCCCGGACGGCCTCGGCGGCGAGCCGTCGCAGCGCCTCGGGCTCGACGTGCAGCAGCTCGAGACCGCCGAGCGACTCGGCGCGCACGAGGCTCGCGTCGTCGAGTCGCCGGTACTCGGTGGCGTCCGGGCCGAGCTCGAAGATCTCCTGGAAGCGGAAGTCAGGCATCGGGAACCTCGACGAGTTCGCGAGTCTAGCGGTCGCGGAGCCGGACTTCGGCCTCGCGCGCGAGCGCCAGCAGCGCCTCCGCGTCTCCGGCGTCGAAGCGGGCGGCCTCGAGACGCGCCAGCAGCGCCACGTGATCCCGGGAGTCCCGATCGCTCGCGGCCGTGGCCAGCTCTTCGACGGCCCGGCCGCGCGCGCCGGGCACGGTCGTCTCGAGCGCGTCCCGCAGCGCCCGCGCCGCGGCCGCGGCGGCTTCGTCGGGCTCGCCCTCCGCCAGCGCCTGGCGGAGCCGCTCGAGCCCGGCCGCGCCGCCCGCCGGTCGCGCGGGTCCGTGCCGCCGGCGCCAGGCCCAGGCGATGGCGCCCAGCGTGCCGGCTCCCGCGAGCAGGAGCGCCCAGCGCGCTCCCGAGCGGGGCGGGCCGGGCGCGGGCGCCGCCTGCGCGGCCTCGGGCTCCCCGACGACCGCTGCGGTCGGCGACCCCGTCACGCGGAGCGTGACGGCCGGCGCCCGCGCGACGTCGTAGCGCCCCGTGGCGGGATCGAAGTAGGGGACCCGGACCTCGGGGACGGTGAGCGTGCCCGCGCGCCGGGGCACCAGGTCGAAGCCGAAGTAGCGTCGCAGGGCGAGGCGCCGGCCGCTGTCCCGGGCAAGCTCCGCGGGCCGGTCGAAGAGCTCGGCCTCGTCCGCTCGGAAGACGCCGGCGAAGGGCGGGGGGGCGGCCCACACGTTGGTCTCGCCCTCGACGACGACCGCCACCGACGCCGACTCGCCGAGTGCGACACGATCGGGTGTCACCCGCAGGCGCACCTCGACGGGGCCGATCAGGCCCTGCCAGCCGGCCGGCCGACCCGCAACGGGCGGCTCCTGCGCCACGAACTCGCTAGCGGGAAGGGAGACCCGCTGCACGCGACCGGCGCTCTCGCAGACGAGCTGTGCCGCCGGGAGCGTGAGCGCGCCAGAGCGGGCGGGGAACAACACGCGACGCTCCTCCTCGAGCGTCGCCCCTTCGCTCGTCCCCGGCCCGGTGCGACTCGGGATCCACTCCGCTCGGAACGCGGGGAACGACGGGCTCACCTCCCAGCGCAGGTCCACCACGTCGCGACGACGTTCGATCTGCACGCGATGGAGCACCGGTTGCCCCACGAACCCGGCGCTCGGCTCGAGGACCAGCCGGGCACCGCACAGGGGCAGCTCGGCGCTCGCGCTCGTGGCCACCCACAGGAGAGCGGCCGCCGACCACGCACGCCTCACCACTGCGGCCCCGTGCGTGCGCCCCCTTTCTCTTCGAGCGCGGCCTGGAACGCGGAGCGGGGACGGTCCTCGACCGCGTCGAGCCACCGCGAGATCTCCTCGGGGCTCAAGGGCGCCGGCTTCCGGGGCAGCGCGGGGGGGCTCTCCTCGGGGGGCTGCGGCTCCGTCGCATCCGGCACCGGGGCTTCCGGCTCGGGTTCGCCTCGCGCGTCGTCCTGCGGCGCCGCGTCGTCCGGCTCGTCGCTCCGGGTCGGGCTCGGGACGGGCGGGGGCGGTTCGGCTTCGAGCGCGCGTAGGGCCCACTCGAGGTTGAACTTGGCGTCGCGGTCGCCGGGCGCGGACGCCGTCGCATCGAGGAAGGCGTCGCGCGCGCCGGCGAAGTCGCCGGCCTCGAGCAGCGCCACACCCAGGTCGTAGCTCGCGAGCGCGGCCTCCTCGCGGGTCTTCGCGCGCACCGCGGCCGCCGCGAAGGCTCGCGCGGCCTCCGCCGGATCGCCGGCCCGCGCGCGGGCGAGGCCGAGGGCGACGAGCAGGGTGGCGTCCTCGGGCGCGTCGCGCACGTGGGCCTCGAGCTCCTCGATCTCGGCCGGAGTCGCCCCGACCAGCAGGGCCGCGAGTCCGAGCGCCGGAAGCCGCGCCGCGAGGCGCCGCAGCCGGCCCGTGTTCACGATGCGCCGCAGCCGGCCCGTGTCCACGAGGCGCCGCAGCCGGCTTGTGTCCACGATGCGCCGCAACCGGCGCGTGTCCGCGAGCGCCTCGAGTGCGAGGAGCAGAAAGGCCAGCCCCGCGAAGACGCCGGCATGGGTCACGGGCAGCTCGCGGCGAATCGTGCCGCCCGGCCCCGGAGTCAATCCGTGCCGGACCGCTTCGACGAGCGCGTCCGGACCGAAGGCGCCCCACGCGTCGGCGACCAGCAGCGAGCCGCCGCTCGCCTCGGCCAGGCGCTCGAAGCCCCGCGTCTCCCGCCGCGAGGTAACGACGTTGCCGCTCGGGTCCCGGAGCACGCCGCCGGTCAGCGCGATCGGGCTCCCCGCCTCGCTGCCGATTGCCCCCGCCACGACGCGCACGCCGGAGCGCCGCAGGCGCGCGAGGTCGGCGTCGGCGATGCGGTGGCCCCGTTCTCCGTCGCCGAGCGCCACGATCACACCGGGGCGAAGGCTCCGCGGGTCGAACGCGTCGAGTGCGGCGACGACGCCCCGCGCCAGCTCGGAGCCGCGGTCGCTCATCATCTGGGTGTCGAGCGCCGGGAGCATCTCGGCGAGCGCGTTGTGGTCGGACGTGAGCGGCGTCAGCAGGGCGGCGTGGCCCGCGAACACGGCGAGGGCCGCGCGGTCGCCGGGCCCGAGACGTCGCAGCAACGCGAGCGCGGCCTCGCGTGCCCGCACCAGGCGGCTCGGCGGCGTGTCCGTCGCATCCATGCTGCGCGATACGTCGAGCAGCAGCACGACGTCGATGCCGTGGCCGGGGACCTCGACGCTCCGGGTTCCGAAGCGGGGACCGAGCAGCGCCACGGCCAGCGCGAGCGCAGCGCCGAGCAGCAGCCCGTCGCGCAGCGCGCCGGCGCTCGCCTGCCGGGCGCCGAGCGCCGCCAGCAGCGCGCGCGCCCGCCACACGGCGAGCCCGCTCGCGAGCGCGAGGGCGAGCCAGCCGCCGAGCAGGAGAGGGGCCCACGTCGGGTGGGTCAGCCCCTCGCTCACGGCAGGCGGCGCGCCGCGACGCGCGCCATCAGGATCTCGAGGCTGAGCAGCACGCCGGCCAGGGCCAGGGCCGGCTCGGGTGCGGGGGTGCGCCCGGCGGGGCCCGGCGCCTCGCGACGCACGCGCTCCAGGCGATCGATCGCCTCGTAGACCACCGTGAGGTCCGCCGAGCTGCGCGCCTCGAAGAACTGCCCCCCGCTGCGGCTCGCGATCGCGGTGAGGGTGGGCCGATCGAGATCGTGGCGCTCGGTCTGGAGCGCGCGCCCGCCGCGCCTCGTCGCCATCGCGACCTCGCCCTCCCCGCCGATGCCGACGGTGTGGACGCGGACGCCGAGCTGCGCAGCGAGCTGGGACGCGACGTCCGGCGGCACCGTCCCGGCGTTCGAACGTCCGTCCGTGAGCAGGACGACGACCTGCCCCGCGCGGCTCATGCGGCCCGGAAGGGGCGTGAGCGACCCGGCGTCCCGTTCCGCGTCGCGGGGAACCACGAGCCGTTCGACGCCGAGCGCGAGCGCATCGCCGAGGGCCGTGGCTTCCCCCGCCATGCCGGCCTCGACCCGGTCGAGCGCGGCGGCCAGCAGCCCGCCGTCCCGGGTCAGCGGGCAGAGCGTGAAGGCGTGCTCGCCGAACACCACCAGCGCGACCCGGTCGCCCTGCGCCACGCGATGGCGTGCGAAGCGCGCCACCACCTCGCGCGCGAGCTCGAGCCGCGTGCGAGGGCTCCCGGCGACCCGCGCGTCGAGCGCGCGCATGCTGCCGGAGCCGTCGAGCACCAGCACCAGGTCGAGCCCCTCCTCGGTCGGGTGCGAGGCCGGCGGCGGACCGAGCGGGCCGGCGAGCGCTGCAGCCAGGGCGAGAAGCGCCCCCGCGCGGAGCGCCAGCGCGAGCAGCCGCACCGGGTCGAGCCGCCAGGCGCCGCTCGCCCGCACCTCGGGCGATGCCGGCCAGGCGAGGGCGGTCGGCCTGGCGCGAAGTGCGCACCCCACGACGACCGCCGCAAGCCCGGCGAGCCCGATCCCGAGCGCCGGCGCCGCAAAGCCCGTGACCTCGGTGAGGAGTGCCAGCCACTCGCTCACGGCGTACTTCCGGCGCCCGCGACCCAGGCCAGGGTGCGTCCGATGGCGGCTCGCGTGCGGGCCTCGGCATCGGGCCCGCGCGGGGGGAAGCGGAGGTCGTCGAGCTCGCGGACCAGTGCGACGAAGCCCTCGTAGCGCGAGGCCAGGGCGGGCGGGGCCGGTCGCGCCGCGAGCTCCTCGACGGTGGCCGCGCGCAGCTCCGGGCTGCGGCCCCGCTCGGCCGCCCAATCCCGCAGCGCCAGGCTCGCGAGGTTCGCGGCGTGCACCGGGTCGCCCGCGACTGCGGCCGCTCGGCGAAGGGCCGCGAGGGCCTGCGCCGTCTGCCCGGTCGGCGGCGGCGGGACGCCACCCGGCGCGGGCGCGGTCTCGCCGCTTCGTGCGCGCCGCACCCACGAGGCCAGCCCCACCGCGCCGAGCGTGAAGAGCGCGCCGACCAGGGCCGGGAGCCAGGGCCCGGTTCGCGAGCCGTTCGGGCGGCGCGGCTCACGATACGAGAAGAAGCTCTGCCGCTCGGGATGCTCGGCGAGTAGCGAGACCACCGAGAAGGGCCGCGCCGGAACGCTCAGCACGTGCTGGGCGCCGTCCGGCCCCTCGACGGCAAGCTCGAGGGCCGGCCAATGAAAGGAGCCGACCGCGCGGGCCCGCGCGCGGAAGCGCTGGTGGTGCACCCAGCGTCCCGGTTGACGATCCACCTCCGGACGTTCGGCGTCGAGGATCCAGAGTCCGTCGATCGCCTTCGGGACCGGGGCCGTCGGCACCTGGTGGTCCGGGGGCGTGATCACCGCGATCTCGACCTGGAAGGCGTCGCCGACCTCGATGCGCGGCGGTTCGATCACGACGGTCGCGGAGAGCTGCGCGGGGAGCGCCGTCTCCTGGGCTTCGCCGTGGGCGCGCTGCGCGTCGAGCGCGGCCCACGCCAGCGCGGCGGCCAGGAGCGCCGCGCCGCACCGCCCGGGCGCGCGCATCACACGCGGGCCCCGCGCCGGCGCAGGGCGCGCTCGACGAAGAAGCGTCCGAGCTCGCGCAGGGGGTCGGCGTCGGTCGGAAGCGCCAGCCAGTCGGCGCCGTCACCGCGCAAGCGACGCTCGAGCCGGCGCGCCCGCAGCTCGGCCGCGACCGCGTAGCGTTCGCGCGCCGCCCGCGAGCGGCTCCGCAGCAGCCGCCGCCCGCCACCGGCCTCGGGGTCGGCGACCCAGGCGGCCGGCAGGCGCGCGAGCTTCCGCTCCGCCGGGTCCACCACCCACCCGACGACGAGATCGTGGCGATGCGCCACGCTCCCGAGCGCCGCGCGCAGACCGTCGGCGTCCCGGTCCTCCGCGAGCAGCGCCTCATCGCGCAGGTCGGAGAGCACGAACACGATGGCGCGCCGTCGCACGCGCTCCGCTACCCGCCGGAGCACGGGTGCCAGCGCGGTTCGTCCCCGGGCGCTCGCGCCGGTTGCGACCAGCTGCCGGAGCACCTGGAGGCCGTGCGCCTGCCCGCGGCCCGGCCGGATCTCGTCGCGCACGTCGTCGTCGAAGGTCCAGAGGGCGACCCGATCCCGCGCCTGGGCCGCCGCGGCCGCCAGCAGGGCGGCGCTGCGCACGGCGACCGCCAGCTTCGACGGGCCGCGGCTCCCGAAGCCCATCGAGGCGGAGCGGTCGACGAGCAGCAGCAGGCTCTGGTCGCGCTCCTCGCGGTGGTGCTTCACGTAGGTCTGTCCGGTGCGCGCGAGGGCGTTCCAGTCGATCGAGCGCACGTCGTCGCCCGGCACGTAGGGGCGCGACTCCTCGAACTCGATGCCGCCTCCGCGGAACGCGCTGCGGTAGCCGCCGGCCAGGGCGCCCGCGACCTCGCGCCGGCTGCGCAGCTGGAGCGTCCGCGCCGCACGCGCGAGGTCGCTCGCTTCGGGAGCCCACGTCGCGCCGAGCTGGAGGAGCGACGCGTCCCGCGTCGCAGGGAGGAGCGACGCGTCCCGCATCACGGCAGCTCGACGGCCGCCAGCAGGGCGGTGACCACGTGCTCCGAGCGGATCCCGTCGGCCTCGGCCTCGTAGGTGAGCAGCAGGCGGTGGCGCAGCACGTCGGGCGCCACGCGCTTCACGTCGTGAGGCGTGGTGTAGCTGCGGCCCTCGAGCAGGGCGTGCGCGCGGGCCGCCCGCACCAGGAACAGCGTCGCCCGCGGCGAGGCGCCGACGCCGACGACGCCGGCCGCGGCGCGTCGCTCGGGCTCCAGGAGCGTCGCCCCGGCGAGGTCGGGCTCGCGGGTGGCGCGCA
>JBFIYM010000002.1:0-56512 GCA_041605395.1 Myxococcota bacterium
CACCCATCCGCTGCCCGCCGAGTACGCCGCCCTCGAGCTCACCGAGATCCCGCCCTGGGAGCCGCGCGACACGCTGGTGATCGGCAAGGCCATCGCCGCGAGCCTGTCCCTCGACATCGACGCCGGGCCGACCGCCGACCTGGCGCGCTTCGTCGCCGCCGGGGCGACGCACGGCTTCGACGGCGAGGCGCTCTTCTTCGAGGACGTGCGTCGGGTCGCGCCGATGGACCCGGCCAGCACCGTGCCGGACGCCACCTCGGGCGTTCCCTTCCTGACGGCGGCCCGGCCCGCCTCCGACGCGAAGCGGATCGCCCGCGCCGGGGCGGCCGCGCGGCGCATCGAGACGCGTCTGGCCCGCGTTCCGCGCCTGGCCGCACTGCTCGATCGGCGCGAGCACTTCGTCGGAAGCAACGAGTGGGGGGTCACGGCGGCGCACTCGGCCTCGGGCGGTCCGCTGATCGCGAACGATCCCCACCTGTCGCTCGATTCGCCGTCCACGTTCTACGAGTGGCACCTGGTCGTCGACAACGACCCGGTGGACGGCCCCCTGAACGTGAGCGGCGTCGGCTTCCCCGGCGTGCCGGGCGTGATCCTCGGCCAGAACGAGCACGTCAGCTGGGGCGCCACCACCAACCCGATGGACGTCACCGACCTGTTCCTGGACGAGCTGCACGGCGGCCAGGCCTGCGAAGGCCTCCAGCCTCCCTCGTTCGTCTGCATCCGCTCGGCGGGCGCGTTCCATCCCGTCGAGGTGGACCTCGCCGTTCGCTATCGGGCGAACGAGATCGGGGACGGCATCTCGGACAACCTGACCGTCGTCACGACCTCGCCGCTACTGACCGTGGAGTTCCGCAGCTTCGGCCCCGTGGTGGACGTCGGAGATCCCACGGTCATCGCGGGGGGCGGCGTGACCTCCGCGGTGGTGCTCCAGTACACGGGCCTCCACGCGACCAACGAGGTGCAGACCTTCCTCACCTGGAACCGGGCGCGCGGGCTCGACGACTTCCGCCGCGGCCTCGCCAGCTTCGACTTCGGCTCCCAGAACTGGGCCTACACGGACGTGGAGGGGAACCTCGGCTACTTCGCGAGCGCCGAGCTGCCGCTTCGCGCCGACCTCGAGGCGGGGCCCGTCGCGCGCACGCAGGCGCCGGTCTTCATCCGCGACGGCGTCTCCGGGCTCGAGAACTGGGTGCCCGACCCGGCGCGGTCCCAGGGCCAGGCGATCCCGTTCGCGGTGCTGCCGGCGGAGGAGATGCCGCAGACCCTGAACCCGGCAAACGGGTTCTTCGTGAACGCCAACAACGACCCGGCCGGGACGACGCTCGACAACGACGTGCTGAACCAGCGCCGGCCGAGCCAGCCGGGCGCGGTCTACTACCTCTCGCCCGGCTACGACGAGGGGCTCCGCGCGGGCCGCATCACGCGCCTGATCCGCGAGCGGATCGAGCGGGGCGCCAGGATCTCGCCGCGCGACATGCGCGCGTTCCAGCTGAACGACCAGCAGCTCGACGCGGAGCTGATGGTGCCGTTCCTGCTCGAGGCGTTCGCCAGCGCCGGCCGGCCCGAGGCGCCGCCGGCGCTGGCGGCCCTCGGCCAGCAGCCCCGCCTCGCCGAGGCCATCGCACGCCTGCGCGGCTGGGACTTCTCGAGTCCCACCGGCATCCCCGAGGGCTACGACGACACCGACGTGAACGGCGAGCGCACGCCGAGCGTGCCGGCGCCCGAGGTGCGCGCGAGCGTGGCCGCCACGATCTACAACGTGTGGCGCGGTCAGGCGATCCGGCGCGTCGTCGACGCGACGCTCGCTGGCGTGGGGCTCGGCGTGGGCTCGGGCGAAGCGCTCGTGGCGCTCCACCACCTGCTCCGGGAGCAGCCGTTCGACGGCGTGGGGAGCTCGGGGCTCTCGTTCTTCCGGGAGCCCGCCGGGTGGAGCGCAGAGGATCGCCGCGACCACGCGCTGCTCACGGCGCTCGAAGCCGCCCTCGACCTGCTGGCGTCGCCCGCCATGGCGGCCGCGTTCGGGGGCTCGACCGACCTCGACGACTACCGCTGGGGCAAGCTGCATCGCATCACCTTCGACCATCCGTTCCAGCCCGAGCGCTCGGTGCCCCCGGCCGGCGGCTTCGACGACCTGGCACCCGGTCTGCCCGGCGTGGCGCGCGACGGCGGCTACGAGGTGGTGAACGCTTCGGGCTTCTCGGCGCGCGCCGACAGCGTGAACGGCTTCCGCTTCGGGGGCGGGCCCGTGCGACGCTACGTGGGTGAGAGCAAGCGGAACGGCGTGCGCGGCTGGAACGTCGTGCCGGGGGGGCGCTCGGCCGATCCCGCCGACCCGTCGTTCACCGTCCAGCTCGGGCGCTGGCTCACCGGCGAGACGCACGGCGTCGACATGCGGCGCCGGCTGCCCCGGGGCGAGATCGTCTCGGGCGATCGCTTCGTGCCGGTCGCGGACTAGGGAACCCCTGCGGAACCCGCGCACGCTCCCGGGGCCACGACTAGCCCCCTGGACTGCGCTCGATCTGCTCGAGGCGGGCGCGCACCAGCCGGGCGCGCGGATCCTCGGGGTCGAGCCCGAGGGCATGCTCGACGTGGATGCGGGCCTCGGCGGGCCGACCGAGATCGAGCAGCACGTTGGCGAGCAGGAGCCGCGCGACGATCTGGTCGGGGGCCAGGGCCACGCTTCGCTCGAGATGGGGGAGCGCGTCCCCGGGCCGCTCGAGGCTGCGCAACAGGGCGCCCAGGTTCTGCGGGGGCACGCTCCATCGGGGCGCGAGGGTGGACGCGATCTCGAACGCCTCGCGCGCCTCCGGGTAGCGCCGGTCCGCGGCCAGCACGACGCCGAGCTCGTTGTGCATCACCGGGTTCGGGCCGGTGACGGCGATGGCGCGCTCGAAGAGCGTGCGCGAATCCCGCCAGAAGCCGAGCTGGGCGCGGGTGGCCCCCGCGAGCGCCGTCGAGACGACGAGCGTGAGCGCGACGGCGATCGGCGTTCGCCAGCGCGCGCGCAGGCCACGCGACCCGGCGTCGGCCGCGCCCCAGACGGCGGCCAGCGCGAGGCCGATCAGCGGGACGTAGGCGTAGCGGTCGGCGAGCCCCTGCCAGCCGATCTGGACGATGCCGCTCACCGGCACGAGCATGCCGAGGAACCAGAGCCAGCCGATCCAGGGAGCCTTCGACCCGCGCCGGAATGCCAGGGCCCCGAGCGCGGTGAGAGCCAGCAGCAGCGTGGTCGCCCCCGCCACCTCGGCCCACGGCAGCGTCGCGCCTTCGATCAGCAGCGGATGTGGGTAGAGCACGGCGAGATCGACGGGCCACACGGCGCGCGCCAGATAGCCCGTGTAGGCGATCGGCAGGGTCGCGAGGCGCGCGTGCCACGGCAGGTGGGCCGCGGGCTGCATCGCCCCCGCCTCGGCCTGGGAGACGTAGGCGGCGACGCAGGCCCCGAACGACAGCGCGAAGAGCGGCCACTTCTCGCGCAGCCGCTGGCCGAGGCCGGTCGCTCGCGCGAGCGGCCACACGTCGAGCACCAGCAGCAGGAACGGCAGCGTGACCCACATCGCCTTCGCGAGCAGGCTGGCGCCGAGCAGGGCCGTCACCAGCGCGAGGCGGCGTGCGCCGCCCCGCTTCACGTAGCCCGCGTAGGCTGCGACCGCGAGCAGACCGAAGCTCGTCGACAGCAGGTTCTTGCGCTCCGCCACCCACGCCACGGACTCGATGGCGAGCGGATGCAGCGCGAACAGCGCCGCCACCGCGAGGCTGCGACCGGGCCGGCCCGTGAGCGCGCGCAGCGCCACGAAGACGAGGGCGACGTTCCCCAGGTGCAGCGCGACGTTCACCGCGTGATGGCCCGCCGGGTCGGTCCCGAACCAGGCAACGTCCGCCATGTGGGACAGCCAGGTGAGGGGATGCCAGTTGCCCGCGTGCGCCTCGCTGAACGCCCAGCGCACCCCCTCCCACGAGAAGCCCGCGGCGAGATGCGGGTTCTGGGTCACGTAGACGGGGTCGTCGTAGCTCAGGAACGCGAATTCGAGGGCCGGCGCATAGAGCCAGGCGGTGGCGACGAGCAGGCCCGTCAGGCCGGCGTGGACGGGGCGCGGGCGCAGGGGCCCCCACCGGGCGGGGCGCGGGCTCACGCGCCGCTCCGGGCGCCGGGCGTGGCCATCACTCCTCGTCCAGGTAGCCGAGCGCGCGCAGGCGCGCGCGGTCTTCGTCCGAGAGCGCCTTCGGGATCGGACGCCGCGGGACGGTCTCCGCCAGGTAGGCGTCGAGCGCCTCGAGGTCGGCCGCGCGCGTCGCGATCCGCTCCCAGCGTCGGCCGCCCTCCCAGCGCAGCTGGGTGTAGACGAAGGGCGCGCGCGGACCGCCGCGCCGTGCGCGCAGGAAGCGGTCGCTCGCGTAGGCGCTCACCTCGGAGCCGACGTCGCTGAAGAGGAGTCGGTCCGGTAGGGGTCGACCCGTCTCGAGGTAGCTCCCGAGGGCGAGGCCCCGCGCCTCGGCGGGGACCGGGAGCCCGGCGAACGCCAGCAGGGTGGGGGCCACGTCGACGTGGTGGACGGGCTCGCTGCGGCGGCCCGGCGCCAGGCCCGGCGCGCGCAGCAGCAGCGGGACGTGCACCTGGTCGGGCGTCGTGGCGTGTCCGTGGCTCAGGTAGAAGCCGCCCTCCCCGAAGCTCTCGCCGTGATCCGCCGTCACCAGGATCGCGTTCGGGCGGCCGCGCGCCTCGACGCCGGCGAGGAGCGCCGCGAAGGACGCATCGAAGTAGGCGATCTCGCCGGCGTAGCGGCGGACGTACTGGCCGAGGCGATCCAGGCCGGGGATCGCCTGGTAGCGCGGGATGCCCCCGGGCTCGTCGTCGCCCGCCAGCCGCGGCAGGGGTGAGGCGTCGTCCGCCTCGAGGGGAGCGAACGCGTCGAGCCACTCCGGAGGCGGGAGGTAGGGCCCGTGCGGATCCTGGTAGTGGACGAAGAGGAAGACCGGCGGGTCCCCCTGTGCCGCGAGCCACGCCAGGGCGCGTGCCGTCGTGTCCGGCGCGGCCCGCTCGTAGAAGTCCGGGCGATTCGGCTCCGCGGCCGGGAACGCGTCGTCGTACACCTCGAAGCCGGCGTCGAGGCCGCTCGCCCGCCGCAGCACGAAGTTGCTCACGAAGGCGCCGGTCGCGTAGCCGGCCCCGCGCAGGCGTTCGGCGAGCGTCACCGCGCCCTCGAGCCGCGTCGTGCCGTTCACCCAGCCGACCGAATGCTCGCGCACGAAGCGGGACGTCATGAGCGTGGCGTGCGAGGGCACCGTGCTGGAGCTCGCGGCGAGGGCGCGTTCGAACACGACGGCCCCCTCGGCGAAGCGGTCGAGGTGCGGGCTCGTCGGCAGTGGAAAGCCGTAGACGCCGAGATGGTCCGCACGCAGCGTGTCGATCACCACGAGCACCAGGTCCGGGGGGCGCTCGGGAAACGCCCCGCCGCAGCCGAGCGCGAGCAGCGCGGCCAGCAGGACGGATCCGTTGCGAAGCACGGTCGCGGCAACCTCCCGGAAAGGGCGCAGCATGGCATCGTGCCGAGCCGCGGTCGACAGGCGGGAGGGTGGGTGGTACCGAACCTGCGGGCCGCTAGCTCAATGGTAGAGCAGCGGGCTTTTAACCCGTTGGTTCGGGGTTCGAGTCCCCGGCGGCCCACGCCGCCGTCCGCCAGCGCCTGGCTGAACGTCGCGACGCCACCGAGATGACACCGCACCAGAGCCGCCAGCCCGTCACCGGTCGGCCGTCGCAGCGCCGACCGGCCGGGTGGCGCCACGCCGGGACGTTGCTGGGGATCTTCGCGGTCGCGCTGGGCGTGCGGGCGGTGGTCCTGCTCCAGCTGCGGGCGTCGCCGTTCTTTCCCTTCTACATCGGGGACGCCAAGGGCTACCACGAGTGGGCCCAGCGCATCGCGAGCGGCGACTGGGTGGGGCAGGAGGTGTTCTACCAGGCCCCGCTCTACCCCTACTTCCTCGGGGTGCTCTACGCGCTCGGCACGGACGACCTGCTGTTCGTCCGCGTCTGCCAGGCGATCATCGGATCGCTCGGCTGCGTGCTGATCGCCGATACCGCCCGACGGCTGTTCTCGCCGAAGGCTGGCGTCGTGGCCGGCCTGATGATGGCGCTCTACGCACCGGCCATCTTCTTCGACGGCCTGATCCAGAAGTCCGTGCTGGACCTGTTCTTCCTCGCGCTCGCGCTCCGATTGATCGTCGGGGCGGAGCAGGGGGAGCGGAAGGCCCCGTGGTTCGGGGCGGGGATGGCGATCGGCGCGCTGGTGCTGTGTCGCGAGAACGCGCTGGTGTTCGTGGCCGCGGTGCTGCTCTGGCTGGTCGCGAGCGCGCGTCGCCGCGGCCGGCGGCAGCTCGCCTTCGCGGTGCTGTTCGTGGCCGGCCTCGCGGCCGTGCTGTCGCCCGTGGCGCTCCGCAACCGTCTCGTGGGCGGCGGCTTCTACCTGACCACGTCCCAGTTCGGCCCGAACTTCTACATCGGCAACAACGAGGACGCGGACGGCACCTATCGACCGCTTCGCCCGGGCCGAGGCAACGTGAAGTACGAGCGGAGGGATGCGACCGAGCTGGCGGAGAAGGCGCTCGGGCGGGCGCTCTCCCCCGCCGAGGTGTCGCGCTACTGGACCGGGCAGGCGCTCGCCTACATCACCGAGCACCCCGCCGATTGGCTCGCGCTGATGCTCACGAAGTGGGGCCTGGTCTGGAACGCGATCGAGCTCGAGGACTCCGAAGACCTCTACACGTACGCCGAGTGGTCCCCGCCATTGCGGTGGCTCACCTGGAGCTGGCACTTCGGCATGCTGGCGCCGCTGGCCGCCTGGGGCGTGGTCGTCACCTGGCGCGATCGCCGGCGGCTCTGGCTGCTCTACGGGATGGCGGGCGCCTACGCGGCGGGGGTCGCCGCGTTCTACGTGTTCGGCCGCTATCGGTACCCCCTGGTGCCGTTCCTGGTCCTGTTCGCCGCCGGCGGGCTGGCCGGGACGATCCCGTTCCTGCGCTCCGCCCCGCGAGGCGCGGTCGGGGTGGCTGCCGGCGCGGCCGTTGCGGTCGCGGCGTTCAGCAACTGGCCGACACCGTTCGAGGAGGGCCTGGGCGCCGCCACCCGCTACAGCATCGCCAACCATCTGCGCCGGGCGGGCCGGGTGGACGAGGCGGAACGCTACTACCGCGAGACGCTCGAGATCACTCCGAACATGGCGCCCGCGCACACGAACCTGGGTGACCTGCTGCGAGCGTCGGGCCGGGTCGACGAGGCCATCGACCACTACGAGGCTGTGCTCCGGATCCAGCGCAGGCGAGGGAACCCGGTGGACGCCAGTGTCCACTACGACCTCGGGCTGGCGTACCTGGAGCGGCGGCAGGTCCAGCGGGCGCGAGAGCAGCTCGCGATCGCCATGGCCAAGCGCCCGGGCTGGGCGGGTCCCGTGAACGCGAGCGCGTGGCTGCTCGCGACCGATCCGGATCCGGCCGTGCGTCGACCCGAGGAGGCGGTTCGGCTGGCCGAGCTGGCGAACCGCCTGACCCAGGGACGGAACGCCTCGGTGCTCGACACGCTGGCCGCGGCCTACGCCGCGGCCGGGCGCTTTGCGGAGGCGCAACACACCGCACGCCGGGCGCTGGAGCAGGTCGATCCGTCGCAGGACGCCGCCCTGCACGAGCGCCTCGAGGAGCGGCTCACGCGCTACCAGCGATCGCAGCCCTTCGTGCAGCCGGAGCCCGGCGCCGCGCCGTAGCCCGACCCGGGCTCCCCGCGCGCGGTAGCATGCCGGGGTTTCGCGCCCTGACCGGAACCCCCATGTCCACGGAAACCGCCCCGCGAAGTCCGCTCCGGCGCCTGCTGTCGGCCTCGTTCCGACAACAGGCCCGCTCGCTGCGCTGCCCCGAGGCCCCCCGGCTCGACGGCCGCCGCGCGCTGGTGACCGGCGCGACCGGCGGCATCGGCCTTGAGATCGCGCGTGGCCTGGCCCGGCGGGGCGCCGACCTGGTCCTGCCGTGTCGGAACCTCGCGAAGGGGGAGGGCGTCGCCGGCGCGCTCCGGGAGGCGTCGGGACGCGCGGTCGAGCTGGTCGAGATGGATCTCGAAGACCTCGCCTCGGTCCGAGCCGCGGCGGAGCGCGTCGTCGCCGGGGGGCAGCCGCTGGACCTGCTCGTCGAGAACGCCGGCCTCTGGCCCCAGCGCTATGCCGAGACGCGGCAGGGCTTCGAGATCGCCTTCGGGGTGAACGTGCTCGCGCACTTCGCGCTGCGCGAGCGGCTGATTGCCGCAGGTCTCCTGCCCGCGACGCGGGTGGTGATGTTGACCGGCGACATCTACGTCCTCGCCCGCGAGTGCACCGCGCACCAGCGCTGGTCGGGGCCGCTCGGCGGCATGCGTGCCTACTGCCGCAGCAAGCTCGGCAACCTCTGGATCGGCTTCGAGCTGGCGCGACGCCGGCCCGAGCTCAGCGTGGCCATCGCGCACCCCGGCGTCGTGGCCACGGGCCTCGGCGGGGACTTCGGTGGCGTCGGCGCCTGGCTCCGGCGGCGCCTCATGATCCCGCCCGCGCTCGGGGCCGAGACGCCGCTCTACTGCGCCACCCAGCCGATCGAGAGCGGGAGCTACTGGCACAACGTCCACGGTCGCATGCGCCTCGCCCCCGACGACCCCGCCTCCGACGCGGCGGCCGCCCGGCGCCTGTTCGACGAATGCGCAGCGCTGGCGGCGGCCTAGGGACGCGCGGCCGCGCTCACGACGGGGAGCACCAGCTGCGAGGGATGGCGGCCGCTGCGCTGCACCTGCCAGGTCGGCGTCGTGTCCTCGGGAATCCGCGCGAAGTGGTCGCGGTCGGCTCCCGCCAGCGCCAGCCGCACGGCGTGGCCCGCGCGAAACCGATACGAGGTCGGGAGCAGGTCGAAGCGGAGCTCCGCCACCTCCCCGAGAACGAGCGGCCAGGCATCGGCGCGTCGGAAGCCGTGCAGCGGGACGATGCCGCCGAGCGGACCGCTCGCGGGCTCGAGGCGGCGGTGCAGGGCGCGCAGCAGGCCCTCGGTCACGAGCGTGACGCGACCGTCCGGCGCCACGTCCTCGAGGTAGGCGATGAACACGCCGTCCGTGGCAGTCGACGCGACGTACAGGGAGACGACCGGGTGGCCCGTCACCTCGAGCGCGGCCGGGAGCGGGTCGCTCGTGTAGGTGAGCAGCCTCGCGTCGCGCTCGCTGCGATCGAGGTCCACCGCGAGGTCGCCCATCAATGCGTCCCAGCGCGTGAGCCGGCCGCTGCCCGCCTCGAAGTCGACCCGGTAGGGGTCCGCTGCCTCCTCGGCCGTGGGGCGTTCGCGCGCGAGGCGGCCCGCACCTGCCAGGTGCAGCACGAGGCGCTCCGCCGGGGGCGGCCACTCCGCGCTCGCCTTCCAGCGGTCCTCGACCATCGTGTAGTAGTGGACGGGGGGTGTTGCCTCGATGCCCGACCGGCGCTCCGCGAGCAGCGGGTCGAAGAAGCGCAGCAGCTCGGCGTCCGCATCGAAGGCCGACGGGCCCGGGCTGGTGGGGCTCACGCCGATGCCCCCGCCGTGGCTCCAGGGGCCGAGGATCAGGCGGCTCCCGGGGATCCGCAGGGTGAGGTGGCGCTCGACGGCGGCTCTCGGGTTGGCCCCGTCGAACCAGCCGCTCCAGCCGTAGAGCGGTGCGCCGCCCGCCTCGAGCGCGGCGCGATGGCCCTTGGGGCTGATCGCGTCGACCCCGAGGTCGCCCTCGCGATCGTCGCGGAAGACGCCCCACGCCATGGCGGCCGCCGGGTCGCGGTTCTCGCGGTGCTCGGCGAGCGCGGCCGCGAGCAGGCCCCGGTCGGGGCTCGCGGGGCGCACGCCGCGGACCAGTAGCCGCCCGAGCCACGGGGCCACGGCGGGCAGCATGCCGGCGTCGAGCGCGGCGTTGGCCTCGGCCCAGACCGGCAGGAACCAGCTCTGGGGAACACCGCCCGGGTACGGGACGTCGGTGTAGGCGTCGAACAGCGAGAAGCGCGGCGCCGCGGCGCGGAGCGCCGGATGCCCGTTCACGAGCAGCAGCTCCGCCGCCGTGCCGTTGTAGGAGGTGCCCTCGCTTCCGACCCGCCCGTTCGACCAGGGCTGGGCCACGATCCAGTCGACCAGCTCGGCGCCGTCGGCGAGCTCCGCCGCCGACCACGGCTGCCGGTGTGCGCCGAACGACGCACCGGCGCCGCGCACGTCGTAGCTCACCCAGGCGTAGCCGCGCCGGACGAAGAACGCCGCGCGCTCGTCGGGCGGCTCCGGGATGGGCCACCGCATCTCCATGCCGCGCCAGTAGCGGTTCGGGAGCAGCAGCGCCGGGAGACGCTCGGCCTCGCCGAGGTCGGACGGCAGCTGGACGTCCACGGCCAGGCGCACGCCGTCGCGCATCGGCACGTAGCGCGAGCTGCGGACGACCTCGCCCGGGCGTGGCGCGGGCGGGGCCCAGACGAGCGACCCGGTGGCGGCGTCGCCGGCGCGGGGGGCCTCGCCGCCGCACGCGACCAGTGCGACGAGCGCCAGGGCCACGGCGCCCCGCTGGACAATGGGACCCATGCTGTCGGACACTACCGCGTCAGTCGCGGGGGGCGGAGCGAGGGAGGCGCCGCATGCTCGACTTCAGCTTCACGCCGACCCAGCAGGAGTACCGCAAGCAGCTGCGCGAGCTCGCGCTCCGCGAGCTGCTGCCGCAGTACCAGCGCAACGACGCCGAGGAGCGCTTTCCGCGCGAGCAGATCCAGCGCATCGTGCGCTTCGGGGACGAGTTCTGGCGCGGCCGCGAGGACGAGCGGGATCTGGTCAGCGTCGGAATCACGGCCGAAGAGGTCGCACGCGGCGACTTCAACTGCGTGCTGCCGAGCCTCGGCCGCACCTACCACGGCCAGTTCTTCGCCGACCTGAGCCCCGCGCAGGAGGAGCGCTGGGCGGCAGGCCTGCTCTCGGGCGAACGGACCGTGGGCCTCTGCATCACGGAGCCGGTGGCGGGCTCCGACATGGGCCGGCTCGAGGCGCGTGGCGAGCGCCGCGGCGACCGCTGGGTCCTGAATGGCGTCAAGAACTCGGTCAGTTACCTGAACGCGGACGTCTTCTACGTCTTCGTCCGTACCGACCCGAAGGCCACCGGCTGGAAGGGCATCTCCGGCTTCTTGCTCCCGCGCGACACGCCGGGGCTCTCGTTCGAGAAGGTGGACGACCTCGGCTGTCGCGCGGTGCCGCGCGGCGTGGTCCGCTTCGAGAACGTCGAGGTGGGGGACGACGCGATGGTGGGGCCGCCCGGCACCGCCTTCATCCGCATCAGCCGTTTCTTCGACGTGAACCGCGCCGTGATCGGGCTCAAGTGCGTGGGCGCGGCCCAGCAGAGCATCGACGAGACCGTGGTGCATGCCAAGGAGCGCGTGGTGTTCGGGCAGCCGCTGGCGTCGCACCAGGCGGCCAGCTTCGCCCTGGCGGAGGCGGAGACGCTGCTCGAGCTGGCGCGCTGGCAGTGCTACCGCGTGCTCTGGATGCGCCAGCAGGGGATCCCCTGCCAGCGCGAGGGGGCGATGGCCAAGTGGTGGGCGCCGAAGGCGGCCGCCGACGTGATCCACAAGTGTCTGCTGCTCCACGGCCACCGTGGCTACAGCCGCGAGCTTCCCCTGGAGCAGCGCCTGCGCGACGTGATCGGCTGGCAGATCGGCGACGGCTCGGAAGAAGTCATGAAGCTGATCGTCGTCCGGAGCCTGTTCGCGGGCGACTAAGGGCAGCCCTCGGGCGCTGGAACCGCTCGCTGCTCAGAGCGCCCGCATTCCGGTCAGGTGTTCGCCGAGGATCAGCATGTGGACGTCGTGCGTGCCCTCGTAGGTGCGCACCGTCTCGAGGTTCATCATGTGCCGCATCGGGCAGTAGTCGTCCACGATGCCGTTGGCGCCTAGCAGGTCGCGGGCCTGGCGCGCGATCTGGAGCGCCACGTCGACGTTGTTGCGCTTGATGAGCGAGACCATGGTGTGGTCGAGCCGGCCCTCGTCCTTGAGGCGGCCCACGCGCAGCGCCAGCAGCTGCGCCTTCGTGATCTCGGTCAGCATGTAGACGAGCTTCTCCTGGGTGAGCTGCTTGCCGGCGAGCGGGCCGCCGTCGACGATGCGCTCCTGCGTGTAGCGGAGGGCCTCGTCGTAGCAGGCCATCGCGGCGCCGATCACGCCCCAGGCGATGCCGTAGCGTGCCTGCGTGAGGCACGAGAGCGGGCCGCGCAGCCCCGTCACGCCGGGCAGCACCGCGTCTTCGGGCAGCTCGACGTCGTGGAGGAACAGCTCGGAGGTCACCGAGGCCCGGAGCGACATCTTGCCCTTGATGTCGCGCGCCTCGAAGCCCGGGCGGTCCGTCTCCACCAGGAAGCCGCGCACGCCGTCCTCGGTCTGCGCCCAGACCAGGGCGAGCTGGGAGACCGAGCCGTTCGTGATCCAACGCTTGGTGCCGTTCAGGCGCCAGCCCGAGCCCTTGCGCTCGGCCCGGGTGCGCATACCCGAGACGTGGCTCCCGAAGTCCGGCTCGGTGAGCCCGAAGCAGCCGATCGCCTCGCCGGATTGGAGCGCCGGCAGCCAGCGCTCCTTCTGCGCGTCGCTCCCGTAGCTGTGGATCGGGTACATCACGAGGGCGCCCTGCACGGAGGCGAAGGAGCGCAGGCCCGAGTCGCCGCGCTCGAGCTCCTGCATCACGAGCCCGTAGGCGACGTTGCTCATGCCGGCGCAGCCGTAGCCGCTGAGGTTGGCCCCGAACAGGCCCAGCTCGGCGACGCGGGGCACCAGCTCCATCGGGAACGAGCCGTCCTGGCGCACGTGCTCCTGGATCAGCGGCAGGAACTCCTTCGAGACGAAGCTCCGCACCGTGTCGCGGGCGAGGCGCTCCTCCTCGTCGAGCAGCTCGTCGAGGTGCAGGAAGTCGATCCCCTGGAAGTCGGCCACGCAGTCTCCTTCGAATGGCTCGGAGCGCGTCGGAGTCTACAATCCGTCCCCATGTCGATCGAACCGGGCTTCGGCGAGGCGGTGGAGATCCTCGAGCAGGCCCGCCGCTGGCGCGATGCGGGCCTCGGCGTGGGGCTCGCCACCGTGGTGGAGACCTGGGGCTCCTCCCCGCGCCCGGCCGGCAGCCTGCTGGCGGTGAACCAGGAGAGCGCGTTCGTGGGCTCGGTCTCCGGCGGCTGCGTCGAGGGCGCGGTCGTGGAGGCGGCGCTCGGCGTGATCGCCGACGGCGATCCGCGCACGCTCTCGTTCGGCGTCAGCAACGAGCAGGCCTGGGAGGTCGGGCTCGCCTGCGGCGGAGAGGTCCGCATCTTCGTCGAGCGGCTCGAGTGAAGCGGGAGCCGCAGGCGTGAAGCGGGCCCTGCTCGAGGCCCTGCTCGCCGAGGCGCGCGCGAAGCGCCCGGTGGTGCTCGCGACCGACCTCGCGAGCGGCGCGCAGCGCCTGCTCCGGGGGGACGGGGCGGAGGCGCCGTTCGCCGAGGCGGCCGAGCGCGCGCTGCGTCGTGACGAGCCCCAACGCCTCGAAGGCTGGTTCCTCCGGCCCTTCAATCCGCCGCTCCGCCTGCTCGTGATCGGGGCCGTGCACATCGCGCAGCCCCTCGTCGCGATGGCGCGCCTCACCGGCTACGAGGTGGTGGTCGTGGACCCGCGCCAGGCGTTCGCCAGCGCCGCGCGCTTTCCCGACGTGGCGCTCGTGAGCGAGTGGCCGGATCGGGCACTCGAGTCGCTCGCGCCGGACGCGCGAACGGCCGTGGTCACGCTCAGCCACGATCCCAAGCTCGACGAGCCCGCGCTCGCGATCGCCCTCCGCTCATCCGCCTTCTACGTGGGCGCGCTCGGGAGCAAGAAGACGCACGCCGCCCGGCTCGAGCGGCTGCGCGCGCTCGGCCTCGGCGAGGAGGCGCTGGCCCGGATCCACGCGCCGGTGGGCCTCGCGATCGGTGCCCGTTCGCCGGCGGAGATCGCGGTCTCGATCCTGGCCGAGATCACGGAGCGCCTGCGGCGGCCGTCGCCATGAGCCGCCGCCTGCGGCGCCCGTCGCCATGAGCCTCCGGGTCGGGGCGATCGTGCTCGCGGCGGGCCGCTCGCAGCGGATGGGCGGGCCCAACAAGCTGCTGCTGCCCGTCGGAGGCGAGGTCATGATCCGGCGCTCCGTCGGGAGCGTCCTGGCGTCGCGGGCGCGCCCGGTCTGCGTCGTGACGGGCCACGAGGCGGCGCGGGTGCGGGATGCGCTCGCCGGCCAGCCCCTCGAGCTCGTGGAGAGCCCCGACTTCGAGACGGGCATGAGCGCCTCGCTCCGGGTCGGGGTCGAGGCGCTCGCCGGCCGCGTCGAGGGTGCGCTGGTGTGCCTGGGCGACATGCCCTGGGTCCGCCCCGGGGACCTCGACGCGCTGATCGACGTCTTCGTCGCGTCCGAGGGGCGCGCCATCTGCGTGCCGCGCTTCGCCGGACGGCGCGGAAACCCCGTACTTTGGCCCGCCGTCCGATTTCCCGCGCTCGCCGCGTGCGAGGGCGACGCCGGGGCGCGCGCGCTGCTCGAGGCCAGGCCGCCGGAGCTTTGCTACGTCCCCGTGGCGCACGACGGCGTGCTGCGCGACGTGGACACGTCGGACGCGCTGGCGCCGTTGCCCGGCGCCGGAGGCGCCAGCTCGTGAAGCTCGAGGTCTCGAGCGAGGTCTTGCCGGCGCCGCGCGAACGCGTCTGGGCGCTGCTCCAGGATCCCGGCGTGCTGGCGCGGCTGCTGCCCGGGGTGGAGAAGCTCGAGGCGACGGGGCCGGACGAGTACGCAGTCGTCGTGAAGCTCGGCGTCGGCGCCGTGCGCGGTACCTACACCGGCCGCGTCGCGCTGCGCGACCTCGAGCCGCCCGAGCGCTACCGCCTGGAGGGCGAGGCCAAGGGGGGCCCGGGCTGGGCCCGGGGCAGCGCCACGGTGACGCTCGCGGCGCAGGGGGGCGGCACCCGGCTGGTCGCGGCCGGCGACGCCCAGATCGGCGGCGCCCTGGCCGGGGTCGGCCAGCGCATGATCGAGGGCGTCGCCCGGAGCATGGCGCGCGAGTTCTTCCAGTCCATCGGACGCGAGCTCGAAGGCGCGGCCGTCGAACGGACCAGCGCCTCGGGCTTCGGCTGGCGCGTGTTCCTCGATCTGGTGCGGGGCTTCTTCGCGCGGCTCTTCGGCCGGCGGCGGGAGTGAGTGCGCGGCTCAGTACACCACCGAGAGGCCGAGCAGCGTCTTCAGCGTGTTGGCCGCGGTGTCCTCGGACGGCTGGGAGTTGTACTCGTCGACCAGGGTCGCCTTGAAGTGGACCGGGTCGACCAGCGGAACCAGCAGGCCGGTCTCGCCGCGCAGCCGGTAGTCGTTGGTCCAGTCTGTGATCGACGGGAGGTAGTCGACCCGAGCGAACCAGCTGGCGCCGTTCCAAGGCAGCTTCAGGCGCGACTCGGCGCCGAACGCGAGCGCGAGGTAGTTGTTCAGGCTGTCGTCGTAGAACTTCTCGTAGACGTACGAGGGGCCGGCGTCCACGGCCAGATAGGCCGTCTCCGTGTTCACCAGCTTGTAGCCGGCGCCGACCTTGGGGATCAGCCGATAGGAGAGCTCCTCGACCCCGTCGTGCTCGGCCTCGAAGGAGCCGAAGGCGAACAGGCGCTTGGTCAGGTCGTGCTCCTGGCGGATCCAGCCGCGCACCTCGTTGGCCGTCACCTCCTCGCTGCCGCTCTCTCCGGGCTCCGGGAACTCCTCCTTCGTGGTGCCACGCAGGTAGCTGGCGCCGAACGTGAGACGGTTCGGCCCGCGCTCGCGCTTGGCGCCGAGGGCGACGTGAACGTCCGTGGTGTCCGTGGTGCCCTCGGTCGCGCTGAGCGAGGCGTCGAAGTTTCCCGTCCACCAGGGGCTCTCCCGCCTCCGGCGCTGGACGAAGCTGGCCTCCGCTCCGTAGTCGCGCGGGGCTGCCTGCACGTCGGCGAACGGGATTTTCGTCCGGCCGCCATCGGGGGGCGAGACGGTCACCGCGTTCGGCGAGATGTCGACCACACGCCCGACGACCGTGCCGTCGTCGGCCTTGTAGACGTGGAAGGGCGCGTCCGTCTCGATCGCGCTCACGTCCTCGGTCGCGATCTTGAGCTCGCCCTTTCCGTAGACGGTGGACATCACCACGGCGCTGCCGGAGATCGACTTCACGGTGCCTTCGAGGACGGTGCCCTTGACGGTGACGCGGTCGGCCGCGGCGAGGGAGGGGAGCAGGAGGGCGAGCAGGACCAGGACGGGGCGCATGTTCGGAGCCTTTCACTCGGGTGGACGTCGAAGGGGGGTCGGAGGGATAGCAGTGTGTCAGCGCCTCGCACGTGTCTTCGCCGCGCTACCTTGGGGTGGATGCGTGCCCTGGTCTTCGAGAACAGCCTGCCGCGTATCGTCGCGACCAAGCTGCTCTCCCAGGTCACGCCGCGCGCCTTCGTCGGCCCCCTCGCGCCCTTGCAGCTGCGGGACATCCCGGAGCCCGAGCTTCCCGCGGACGACTGGCTGGTGCTCCGCACGCGCCTGTGTGGCGTCTGCGGCAGCGACACCAAGCAGGTGTACCTGAACGGCGCCTACGACAATCCGATGACGGCCTACATCTCCTTCCCCCAGGTTCTCGGCCACGAGGTGGTGGCGACCGTAGAGCGGGTCGGCCCCGCGGTGCGGAGCCGGCGGCCCGGGGACCGGGTGGTGCTGAACCCCTGGCTCTCGTGCGTGACGCGGGGCCTCGCGCCGTGTGCGTGGTGCCGCCAGGGCGACCTGGCGCAGTGCCTGAACTTCCGGCGCGGCACGCTCGCGCCGGGGATCCATCACGGGAACTCCGCGCAGGCGACCGGCGGCTTCGCGCCGCTGCTGCCGGCCCACGAATCGCAATGCATCCCGATCCCCGACGACGTGAGCGACGAGACGGCGGTATTGGCGGACCCCGTGAGCGTGTCGCTCCATTCGATCCTGCACTCGCCGCCTCCCGCGGACGGCGCCGCGCTCGTGTACGGCTGCGGCACGCTCGGGCTCGCGGCGATCGCGATCCTGCGGGCGCTCCACCCCGGGGTGTGCGTGCTCGCGGTTGCGCGCTTCCCCCACCAGCAGCGGCTCGCCCAGAAGCTCGGGGCCCACGTCGTGCTCCCGCACGATCCGTCGCGCGCCGTGATCGAGGGCGTGGCCGGGCAGACCGGCGCCGAGGAGATCCAGCCCTGGCGGGGGCTCCCGGTCCTGAACGGCGGCGTCGACGTGGTCTACGACACCGTCGGCAAGCCCGAGACGCTGGAGGTCGCGCTGCGCGTGACGCGCAGCCGGGGCTGCATCTCGGTCTCGGGCGTCGAGGCCCCGCGGCGCTTCGAGTGGACGCCGCTCTACTTCAAGGAGATCGCCGTCGTGGGCTCGAACGCCTTCGGGGTCGAGCAGATCGACGGCCGGCGCCAGCACGCGATGGCCTGGTACTTCGAGCTGCTCGGCAGCCACGGCCTCGACGTCACCCCGATCCTGACCCACCGCTTCGCCCTCGACGACTATCGCGAGGCCTTCCTCGCCGCCCACGACCAGGGCCGGAGCGGCGCCGTGAAGATGCTCTTCGAGTTCCGCGACGAAGCTCGGATTCCGGCGAGCGCCGTACCATCTCGCGATTCGCAAGGAGGACCGTGATGCACCTGCCCATGAAAGGCGTGCGCGTGCTCGAGGTGGCGCAGTTCTGGTTCGTGCCCTCGGCGGGCGCGGTGCTGGCGGACTGGGGCGCGGACGTGATCAAGGTCGAGCACCCGGAGCGGGGCGACGGCCAGCGCGGCCTCGGCACCAGCGGGATCTCGACCGAGATCAACGGCGTCGACTTCCTGGTCCAGCAGCCGAACCGGGGCAAGCGCAGCCTGGCGCTCGACTTCGGAACGCCCGAGGGCCTGGCGCTCCTCTACCGCCTGGTCGAGAAGAGCGACGTCTTCCTCACCAACTTCCTGCCGGACGCGCGGCAGCGCCTCGAGATCGACGTCGAGCACATCCGCAAGGTGAACCCGGAGATCATCTACGTGCGCGGCCACGGTCAGGGCGCGCGCGGCCCCGAGGCGCACCTCGGCGGCTACGACGCGAGCTCGTTCTGGTCACGCGGCGGCATCTGCGACGCGCTCACCCCGGCGGGCGCTCCGCAGCCGACCGGCCAGCGCGCCGCCTTCGGCGATGGCATCGGCGGCATGACCATCGCCGGCGGCATCGCGGCGGCGCTGTTCCAGCGGGAGCGCACCGGCGAGGCCAGCGTCGTCGACATCTCCCTGCTCAACACCGCGATGTGGGTGCTCTCGCCCGACATCATCGCCTCGGGCCTGCTGCCGGCCGGGATGCAGAGCCTCCCGACCATGACCCGGAAGAACAACTTCAATCCCGGGGTGAACGTCTATCCCACCCAGGACGGGCGCTGGCTGATGCTGGTGATGCTCCAGACCGACCGCTACTGGGTCGACTTCTGCGAGCGCATCGGGCGGCCCGACCTGGCCACCGATCCGCGCTACCGCGACATGAAGGTGCGCTTCGAGAACCGCGAGGCCTGCATTGCGGAGCTCGACGCCGTCTTCACCAGCCGCACGCTCGACGAGTGGCGCGAGGCGCTCGGCGGGATGGAGGGCCCCTGGGCGCCGGTGCAGAAGGCGCGCGAGCTGCTCAGCGACCCGCAGTCGCTCGCCAACGGCTACGTCCAGGAGGTGGACGGTGGCAAGCGCGGGCGCTTCCACCTGGTGACCAACCCGGTCCAGTTCGACGAGACGCCGCCGACCCTGTCGCGCGGCCCGGAGTGGGGCGAGCACACGGACGAGGTGCTCCAGAGCGAGCTCGGCCTCGAGATGGACGAGCTGCTCGCCTACAAGGCCAAGGGGGTGATCCTCTAGCCGTCCGCGGGCTCGATTTCCTCGCCGTCCCCGGTGTCCGCCAGACCCAGCAGGACGACGCGGTCGCTGGGCTCGTCGGGCTCGGGCGTCGTCTCCGCGGTCACGAAGCTCCGGACCACGGGCGAGAGCTCGCGCGGCAGGCGGGTGAAGAGCGTGGCCCGGCCCAAGGCATCGGCGACGAGCGTGCCGGCGGCGTGGGTCTGCTCGTCCGGTCCCACCATCCAGACCACGTAGTGCTCTTCGGCGGGGAGGGTCTCGAGGCCGGCGGCGCGGAAGTAGCAGCGGTAGTCGGCGTCCCAGAGCACCCGTCCCCACGCGGTCGAGCCCGCCGCGGTGGGGGCGAGCGCGAGCGCCACCAGGTCCGGGGTGCCGAGCAGGTCCGCCACGTCGGCTGCGCCCTCGACCTCGGCCTCGAGCGCCACCAGCTCCTCGTCCTGCTCGACCAGCTGGCCCTCGAGCCGAGCCACCTCCTCGCGCGCGTTCTGGAGCCGTTCCTTCGCGGCCGCCGTGCCCCGTTCGTACTCGGCGCCGAGCCGCCAGCTCGCGAGGCCGAAGCCGAGTGCGGCGGCAGCGGCAAGCGAAGCCGCCATGGCGATGCGTCGAGGCGCGGCCGACCGGCGCTCGGGCGGCCGCCTCCCCCGTTGCGGTCCCCCGCGCGCGCGCTCGAGCAAGCGCGCACGCACCCGCGGCGGCGGCGCGATCGGCGGAAGGGATTCGGCGATCGCGGTGAGCGCCCGGCGCTCCTCGTCGAGGGCATCGTGGCAGCGCGCGCAGTCGGTCTCGAGGTGCGCCTCGACGGCGCTCCGCTCTGCGTCCTCGAGGACGTCTGCCGCGTAGAGATACAGCTGTTCGGGTGCGGGGCAGCTCATGCTTCCGGGCCCTCCGGGGCATCGCCGAGCGCGTCGCGCAGGCGCAGCAGGCCGCTTCGGATCCGGGTCTTGATCGTGCCGATCGGCGTCCCGAGCCGCGTCGAGATCTCGGGATGCGAGAGGCCCTCCAGGAAGGAGAGCTCGACGGCTTCGCGCTGGGGCTCCGGCAGCCCGGCCAGCGCCGCACGCAGTCGGGTCTGGCGCTCGCGGGCGAGCGCCTCGTGGAACGGGTTGGGCGGGGCAGGCGGCCCGTCCACCAGGCTGCCGGGCCGCTCCTCGCGGAGCCGGTGGCGGCGGTCGCGGGTGCGGAGACGGTCGATGGCACGGCTGCGCGCGAGGGTCAGCAGGTAGGCGAGGGCGCTGCCGCGGCTCGGCTGGAAGCGGTCGGCCCGTTGCCAGAGCTGCCAGAACACGTCCTCGAGCACCTCCTCGGCCTCCTCGGCGCTGCGCAGGATGCGCAGACACAGGGAGAAGACCGCCGCGGCGTGGCGGTCGTAGACGACGGCCAGCGCATCGCCGTCCCCGTCCGCTACCGCCTTGATCAGCTCCGCGTCCTGGCCACCCGCGCTGTCGATGGCTCGCCCCTTCGGGGCCTCCCGCGCGTTGGCTCGAGACCCCACCCCAGGACTACGAGGCGAGGGGCCGGTGCGGATTTCGTGATCCCCCATCCGAACCCCCGGGTGGCGACGTAGGACGAGTGGGGAGGGCGCGAGAAGGTAGCGACGAGGAGTTCCAGGTGACGGGGGTCTGGCGACGGCCGGCACCCGAAGGTGCATGGGCCTTCGGCCCCCCCTACGACAGGGGCGGGAAGCGTCTCACAGTGGGTAACCCTGGTACCGCCGCGCTGTGAGGCCGGCTCCGTTCGGTCCCCGTCACCCCCTCCGCCCCGCGCGCGAGCCTCAGCTTTCGCTCACCTTCTTGGCGAGCGCCTCGCGCAGCTTCCGGCGGTCGAGCTTGCCGCTGTCCGTCATCGGGATCTCCGCAGCCGACACGAAGAAGGTGTGGCGCGGGAGCTTGTAGGCGGAGAGCTCCGCCTTGAGTCGCGCGTGTAGCGCATCGCGGTCGAGCGTGGCGCCCTCGCGGAGCACCACCGCGGCGGCCACGTTCTCGCCCCGGTCGGAATGCGGCACGCCGACCACGTGCGCGGCCAGAATCTCGGGGAACGTCGCCAGCACCAGCTCGATCTCGCGGGGCGCGACGTTGGCGCCGCCGGTCTTGATCATCTCCCCGAGTCGGCTCTTGAAGAACAGGTGCCCCTCGGCGTCGAAGAAGCCCGCGTCGCCGGTGTGGTAGTAGCCGTCGGCGTCGAAGGCCTCCTCGCGCTCCACCTTGTAGAGGCCCTGCATCACCGGGTAGCCACGCACGCAGATCTCGCCGAACTCGCCGGGACCCAGGGTCTCGCCGGTCTCGGGGTCGACGATCTTGTGCTGGACGCCGGCCACCGCGCGGCCGAAGGAGCCGCGCAGCTTCTCGGGGAGGTCGCCCTCCATGCGGTCGAAGGTGTGCGGGCCGCAGGTCTCGGTCATGCCGAGCGAGTTCGAGCGGAGCTCCGGGTCCTTCGGGCGCATGGCCTCGGGCAGCAGGTCGTAGAGGTTGCCGGCGCGGATCGAGGAGAGGTCGCGCTCCCGGAAGCTCGGGTGCTCCGCCATCGCCTTCCCGAAGTGCGGCCATCCGGCCACCAACGTGATGCGCTCGCGCTCGATCAGCTCGAGCGTCCTGCCGGGGTCGAAGACGTCCTGGCAGTAGAGACGGGCCCCCAGGTGGAGGGCGGAGACCAGCGTGAAGGTGAGGCCGCCGACCCAGAAGAAGGGCATCGGCGAGTAGATGCGGTCCTCCGCGGTGAGGTCGCGCAGCTGGTTCAGGTTGTGGCCGTGGCGCAGCACGGTCCCGTGCGTGTGGACGGCGCCCTTCGGGTCGGCCGTGGAGCCCGAGCTGTAGATCACGAGCATCGGGTCGGCGGGCCGCACCTCCCGCTCGACCTCGGCCAGCATTGCGTCGTCGATGGCGGGTGTCGCGTCGGCGAGCCCCTCGAGCGCCGTCGCGCCGCCGAGGGCCCAGGCGCGCTCGTCCCCCGTCTCGCTCTCCCAGATGCGGACCTCGCGCAGGAACGGAAGGCTCGGCAGCCGGAGCGGCCCCACGCCCTGCCGCGCGAGCTCGGGGGCGGCCTTCTCGAGGCGCTCCAGGTAGTCGTTGTTCAGGAAGCGCGCGGCCGTGAGCAGCGTGTGCACGTCGGCGTGCCGCAGCACGAAGCCGAGCTCGCGGGCCTGGTAGAACGTGTTGAGGGGCACCGCGAGCGCACCGATGCGCGTCACCGCCAGCCAGGCGAGCACCCAGTCCGGCCCGTTCGGCAGCAGGATGCCCACGCGCGTCCCCTTGCCGATCCCGCTCGCGAGGAGGCCGCGCGCGATGCGGGCCGAGCGGCGCTCCGCCTCGCCGTACGTGAGGCGGAAGTCGTCCTTCACGACGACGACGCGCTCGGGGTCGGCGGCGGCCTTGCTCCGGATCAGGCCGCCCGTCGTGCACTCGCTGTCCGGGAGGCTCATGTGATAGCTTGGCGCTCCGTTTGACGGTCCGTCAAAACGGGTAGCAGAGGCGAGCGGCGGCCCGCATCCGAGCGCGGGTCGAGCCGGGAGGTCGCATGGCGGAAGAGAAGTTCGACACCACCGACGTCGATCGCTGGATCGGGGTGCCGCTGGGCGGCGCCTACCTGAAGGACCCGGTGGCCCCGAACGACATCCGCCGCTGGGCCCAGGGCATGCAGAACCCGAACCCGCTCTACTTCGACGAGGCCTACGCGGCCGAGGGGCGCTTCGGGCGCTTCATCGCACCCCAGTCGTTCGCGATCTGTACCGATGACAGCCATGGCGCGGCGCCCGCCATCCAGGGCCACATCCCGGGCACCCACATGCTCTTCGGAGGCGACGAGTGGTGGATGTACGGCCCGCGCATCGAGCCCGGCGACAAGATCCGCCACGAGCGGATGCTCTTCGACTACAAGGTGACGCAGACCAAGTTCGCCGGCCCCACCATGTTCTCCCGCGGCGACACCACCTACGTGAACCAGCGTGGCGAGATCGTCTGCAAGCAGCGCTCGACCTCGATCCGCTACCGCGCGGACCTCGCGCGTGACCGCGGCCAGTTCATGGGCCAGAAGGAGAAGACCTGGACCGACGACGAGCTCAAGGAGATCGAGCGCCAGAAGTTCGAGTACTACCAGAGCTTCCTCGACCTGAAGCACGACCGGCGCCTGTTCGTGAAGAAGGGCGACAAGCTGCCGCGGCGCCCGATCGGGCCGCATACGATCATGAGCTTCACGACGGAGTGGCGCGCCTACCTGATGACGGTGTGGGGCGCCTTCCAGGAGTCCGGCGGCCCGACCTCACTCTGGAACGCCGGCTGGCTGCCGGAGATGAGCCGTGACCGCGAGGGCGCGAAGATCGATCCGACGCTCTCGGACGGCCTCTACCACGGCCCCTCCCGCGGCCATGTGCAGGAGCGTTACGCCCAGCTGATCGGGCTCCCGCGCGGCTACGGCTACGGCGCCACCATGGGCGCCTGGATCCTCGACTACCTCGCGAACTGGTGCGGCGAGTGGGGCGAGATCGCGCACAGCAAGATGTCGTACCGCTCGCCGGCCTTCACCGGGGACGTGACCTTCATCGACGGCGAGGTGGAGGAGATCAGCGAGGACCGTCGCAGCGGCCAACCCATCGCGAGCGTGAAGGTGGTGATGACGAACCAGCGGAACGAGGTGATGGCGAGCGGCACCGCCGAGGTGCGGCTCCCCACGGAGAATCGGCCGGAGCGCTAGGAGACCTGGCCTTGCAGACGTCCGCCGGACTGACGCTCCAGCCCGACCCCGCGCGCTACACGCTGCCGCGCTTCCTCGACGACGTGGCCGAGCGCCACGGCCCGCGGACGGCGCTGCGATTCGAGGGTCGCTCGATCTCCTACGCGGAGCTTCGCGCCGAAGCGCGGCGCGCGGCCCGGGGTCTGGTGGCGCGCGGGGTGGGGAAGGGCACGCGGGTGGGCGTGCTCTTCGCGAACCGCCCGGAGTGGCTGATCGCGACCTGGGCCGCCTCGCTCGCGGGCGCCGTCGGAGTGCCGATCAACACCTTCGCGACGCCCGACGAGCTCGACTACGTGCTGCGCCACGCCGACGTGGCCTGGCTGCTGATGCAGCCGCGGCTGCTGAAGCACGCCTTCCTGGACGACCTGCTCGCGCGCCACCCCGAGATCGCGGCGGCCCGCCCGGGGGCGATCCGCTGCGCGGCCCTGCCGCAGCTCCGGGGCGTGGTCGCCAGCGGCATCGAGTCGGGGCGCGGGGCCGTCGAGCCGTGGAGCGCGCTCGGGAACGCCGGGGACGTGAGCGATGCGCTGCTCGACGCGATCGCCGCCGAGATCCACCCGGCCGACGAGGCGCTCGTCATCTACACCTCCGGCACCACGGCGCGACCGAAGGGCGTGGTCCACCGGCATCGCGCGCCCGTGATCCAGGGCTGGCGCTTCGCGGAGCTGATGGGGTTCGGGCCCGAGGACGTGGTCTACACCGCCTACCCCTTCTTCTGGACCGCCGGCATCGCGATGGCGATCGGCGCCACGCTCGCGGCGGGCGCCGCCCTCGTGATCGACGAGACCTTCGAGCCCGGCGCCGCGCTCGCCGCCGCAGCGCGCGAGCGGGCCACCGCGATCCAGGCCTGGCCGCACCAGGCCAAGGCGATGGCCGAGCATCCGGACGCCGCGAAGCACGACCTCTCGAGCGTGCGCAAGATCGAGTTCACGTCGCCGCTGGCGCCCCTCGCCGGCCTCGAGAAGGACGTCTGGGGCATCTACTCGTCCTACGGCATGTCGGAGACGTTCACGCTCGCGACGGCCGTCCCGGCCGAGGCCCCCGCCGAGCGCCGGAAGGAGACGCACGGGCCGGCGCTGCCCGGCACGGAAGTCCGCATCGTCGACCCGCACACGGGCGCCGTCCTGGCCCAGGGCGAGAAGGGCGAGATCGCGGTGAAGGGCCTGACGCTCATGTCGGGCTACGCCAAGGTGGAGCCCGAGCTCTTCCTCGACCCCGACGGCTACTTCCACACCCAGGACGGCGGCTCGATCGACGCACGGGGCGACCTCCACTGGACGGGACGCCTCTCGAACCTGATCAAGACCGGCGGCGCGAACGTCTCGCCGCTCGAGATCGAGGAGCGGGCGGGCCGCTTCGCCGGCGTGCGCAGCGCGCACGCCGTGGCGGTGCCGCACCCGACGCTCGGCGACGCCATCGTGCTGTGCGTGGTGCCCACCGAGGGCGCGACGCCCGACGTCGCCGGCCTCGAGGCGCATCTCCGCGAGGGCCTCTCGGCCTACAAGCTTCCGCGTGCGACCTTCGTGCTGCGCCCCGACGAGGTGTCCTATACGGGCTCGCAGAAGGTGCAGGTGGAGCCCCTGCGCGAGCTCGCGCTCAAGAAGCTCGGCGAAGCGGGCATCGAGCTCGCCGGGCACCGCTACGGCTGAGCCGAGGCGCCGCGCCGCGCGGAGCGGGAGCGGCTAGCCCCGCTTCTTGACCGGGTAGACAGCCGAGATGCCGCCGTCCACCCGGAGCGTGGCGCCCGTGACGTAGGAGGACGCGTCGCTCGCCAGGAACAGCGCCACGCCCTTGATGTCGTCGCCGGCGCCGGGACGGCCGAGGGGGACCTGCGCGTTGTGGTGCGCAAGCGCGCCCGGGTCCTTCTTGATGTGATCGAGCATGTCGGTGTCGAACGGGCCGGGGGCGATCGCGTTCACCCGGATCCCGTCGGGCGCGAGCTTCACGGCCATCGCCTTGGTGAGGGACTCGACGGCGCCCTTGCTGGCCATGTAGGCCGTGACCGGCTGCTCGGCGTCGGTGGCGCCGAAGAAGGCGGAGAGCGAGCTCACGTTCACGATGCTGCCGCCGCCGGCGTCGCGCATGTGGCGCGCGACCTGGCGCGAGAGCCAGAACACGCCGCGCACGTTCACGCCGAACGTGCGGTCCCAGCCCTCGAGAGGGAAGTCGTAGAACGGAGCGGCCCACCCGAAGCCCGCGTTGTTCACCAGCACGTGGAGGCGCGGCGTGGCGGCGAGCACGGCCTCGACCAGGGCGTCGAGCGAATCGGGCTCGGTGAGATCGGCGCGGAGGGCCGTGGCGCGGCCTCCCTTCGCCTCGATCTCGGCGGCGGCGGCCTCGCAGGCGGCGAGCTTGCGCGAGGCCAGGAAGACGTGGGCCCCGGCCTCGGCGAGGCCGTCCGCGATGGCGCGTCCGAGGCCCCGCCCGCCGCCGGTCACGAGCGCGCTGCGGCCGGAGAGATCGAAGAGCTCCCGGATGTGCACGGCGCGCAGGGAAACGCGGATCTGACGGAACGTCAACACTCGGCTACGGTGCGCTCGCGAGCAGGTGGAGGCAGCCTTGGCCGGGGACGGTGCCACGCTGGAGCTGCGGCGGCAGCGCAAGAAGCCGGTCGCCCAGACCGGGCGGACCCTCGGCCCGCGCGCGTTGGCCACCCGGCGCCGCATCATGGTGGCCACCGCCGCGTTGCTCGAGGAGCGCAGCGTGCTGGACCTCCCCGTGGTGGACATCGCCCGCCGGGCGGGGACTTCGCCCGCGACGTTCTACCACTACTTCAAGGACGTCGAGGCGGTGGCCCTGGCCCTGGCCGAGGAGGCCACGGACGAGATGCCGGCCGTGGTCCAGGAGCTGGCCGGGCCCTTCACCGACAGCGAAGGCCTCGGCCGTGCGCGCGCCGTGGTGGATCGCTTCTTCGACCACTGGGACGCCCACCACGCCGTCCTCACCCTGCGCAACATGGCCTCCGAGCGTGGCGATCGCCGCTTCCAACGCGTGCGCCAGCTCGCGATCGGGCCGGTGCTCGACGCCCTGGCCGCGCGGCTGCGCGAGGCGCAGGCGCGGGGCGACGTCTCGACGGCGCTCTCGCCCTACGCCGCCGCCGCCGCGCTGGCGGCGATCCTGGAGCGGCTCGCCGCCCACCATCGCGACCTCGGCTTCTTCGGCGTCTCGCGCGACGACCTGCGCGAGACCTCCGCCCGCATCCTGCTCCAGACCCTCGCCGGCCGGGCGCCGGCGGAGTAGGCCGGCGGCGTCGAGCCGAAGGCGAACGGAGTCAGCGGCCGTGGATTTCGAATGGGACCCGGAGGACGCGGCCTACCGCGAGGAGCTGCGCGCGTTCCTCGCGCGCGAGCTGCCGGCGGACTGGGCCACGCTCTCGAAGGACGGCCCCGGCAGCGACGCGCAGCTCGAGTTCTCGCGGGCATTCTGCGCACGCCTCGCCGAGGCCGGCTGGCTGACCCAGCACTGGCCGGCGGCGTACGGCGGTCGCGACGCCACGCCCTGGCGTCACGCCGTGCTCGGCGAGGAGATGTGGGCGCACGGCGAGCCCCGTGGCTCGCAGTACATGAACGTGAACTGGATCGGCCCGGCCATCATGCAGTACGGCAGCGACGCGCAGAAGGCGCTCCATCTGCCGCGCATCTCGGCCGGCTCCGTGCTCTGGTGCCAGGGATTCTCGGAGCCGAACGCGGGCTCGGACCTCGCCGCGCTGCGCACCCGGGCCGAGCGCGACGGCGACGTCTACGTCGTGAACGGCCAGAAGATCTGGACGTCCTACTGCAACAAGGCCGACTACTGCTTCCTGCTCGTGCGCAGCGATCCCGAGTCGAAGCGGAACCGCGGGATCTCGGTGCTGCTGATGCCGATGGACCTGCCCGGCGTCGAGGTGCGCGAGATCCCATCGGTGGTGGGCGCACGCTACTTCCACGAGGTGTTCCTGAGCGACGTGCGCGTCCCGGTCGCGTGCCGGCTCGGGCCGGAGCACGAGGGCTGGGGGGTGGTGACCTACGCGCTCGCCTACGAGCGCGTCGGCGCGGCCCGCTACGCGAAGGCGGCGCTGGTGCTCGACCAGATCGCCGAGCACGCCCGCGCCAACGGCCGGCTCGGCGACCCCGTGCTGCAGGAGCGGTTGGCCGAGGCCCGCGCGCTCTGCGAGGCCGCGCGGCTGCTCGCCTATCGCGTGATCGACGGACGCGTGAAGGGCCAGCCCCCCAGCGTGGACACCAACCTCGCGCGTGTGGCCGGCACCGAGGCCGACAAGGTCGTGGGCGAGCTGGCCCTCGAGGTCCATGGCAGCGAGGCGCTCGCCTACGAGAGCTTCGCGGCGGCGAACTTCCGGCTCTCGATGACCGCCGGCGTGGCGGTCGGCGCCACCGAGGTGCAGCTCAACCTGATCGCCGCCCGCTTCCTCGAGCTGCCGAAGGGACCATGAGCATCGAGGGGACCGAGGAACCATGGACTTCGAGCTGACCGACGACCAGCAGGCGGTGCTCGACGGGGTGGACGCGATCCTGGCGCGGTTCGCGGGGCCCGCGCGCGCGGCCGAGCTGGCGGCGAAGGGGGGCTACGACGATGCGCTCGAGGCCGCGCTCGGCGAGGCCGGCTACGCCGAAATCGCGCTCGGGGACGGGACGGGTGCGCTCGAGGCGGCGCTGGTCGCCGAGCGCGTGGCGCGCGCGGCCGGCGGGGTCGCGTTCGCGGCCAGCGGCCTGGTGGCGCCGCTCGTCGCGGGGCGCGCGCTGCCCGGCCCCGTGGCGCTGGCCGAGGCCGACGAGGAGGGCCCGATCCGGTTCGCGCCCGCCGCCCGCACGCTGCTGGTGCGCGACGGGGACGTCGCGCGCTGGGCACCGCTCGGCCCGGGGGACGTCGAGCTCGTGCCCTCGAACTTCGGCTACCCGGTCGGACGCGTACGCGCGTCCGCGCGTCGCGGCGTCGAGTCGCTCGGCGCGGGCTCGGGGCGGCGCCTGCTCGCCTGGTGGCGCGTGGCCCTCGGCGCCGAGGCGCTCGGCGCGATGGACGCCGCGCTCCGCTTCACGGTCGGCTACCTGCGACAGCGCGAGCAGTTCGGCCGCCCCCTCGGCTCCTTCCAGGGCGTGCAGCATCGCCTCGCCTCGTGTGCCGTGGCGATCGAGGGCAGCCGCTGGCTGGTCTACGAGGCGGCGGCCCAGGGCGCGCCGGACGAAGCCGCCGCCTGCGCGGCCAGCTACGCGCTCGCTGCCGCGGGCCGCGTGCACCGCGAGACCCACCAGCTCTCCGGCGCCATCGGCTACACGACGGAGCACGACCTGCACGTCTGGAGCATGCGCCTCCAGGCGCTTCGCCTGGAGCTCGGCGGGCCGGGCGCGCAGCTGCGCGCGCTGGCCACGGAGCGCTGGGGAGCGCCGCCCGCGGGCGACCGCCGCTAGCCCCGTGGCGCGCTTCGCGGCGACCGTTCCGTTTCCGGGGATCGCCCTCGACGCGCACGCCCCCGCGATCGCGGCGCTGGAGCAGGCCGGGTACACCGACTTCTGGACACAGGAGGTGCGCGGCCTGGATGCGCTCACGCCGCTGGCGGCGCTCGCGGCCCAGGCGCCACGGGCGCGACTCGGCGCGGCGATCGCGGGGGTGTACACGCGCGGCCCGGCCCTCCTCGCGATGGAGGCCGCGAGCGTCGCCGAAGCCGCGCCTGGACGCTTCGTGCTCGGGATCGGCACCTCCTCCGAGACGATCGTCGAGGGCTGGAACGCGGCGCGCTTCGAGCGACCGCTCGCCCGCGTGCGCGACACGCTGCGCTTCCTGCGCCGCGCCCTCGCCGGCGAGCGCGTCGACGCGGCCTACGAGACGTTCCGCGTCGAGGGCTTCTCGCTCGCCCGGCCACCCGCCACGCCGCCGACGCTCTGGATCGCGGCCCTTCGCGAGCGCATGCTCGCGCTCGCGGGCGCCGAGGCGGACGGCGTGTGCCTCAGCCTGGTCTCCCCGGACGACGTGCGCGCCGTACTGCCCCACTTCGAGCGCGCCGGCGGTCGCGGCAAGGAGGTGTTCCTGCGCGTCGCCGTGTTCGCCCTCGCGGACGCCGTGCGCGCCCGCCGGCTCGGGCGCAAGCTGCTCGCCCCCTACCTAGCGGCGGGGCCGTACGCCCGCTTCCACGGCGCCCTCGGCCGCGCGGAGGAGGTGACGCGCGTGGCGGCGGCGCTGGCCGCACGCGATCGCGCGGCGGCCTTCGCCGCCATCCCCGACGCCTGGATCGACGGCCTGGTGGTCCACGGCAGCCCCGACGCCTGCCAGAGGCAGCTCGCGCGTTTCGTCGCGGCCGGCGTGACCACGCTCGCGATCGACGTGGTCGCCTCCGACCTGCCGTGGCTCGGGGCGCAGCAGGCGGTCGTCCCCCGTCAGATCTGACGTAGGATCCAGCGCTGTCGCTCGCGCAGCGTCGGCGAGGGACGCGCGATGCTCGAGCGTCGCGGGCTCGGGAGGCTCGCGGCCAGCAGCGCCGCCTCGCGCCGGCCGAGGTGCGCCGCCGCGGTGCCGAAATGGTGGCGCGCCGCGGCCTCGGCGCCGAACACGCCGTCGCCGAGCTCGACGACGTTCAGGTAGACCTCGAGGATGCGCTGCTTCGGCCAGAGCGTCTCGAGCCAGAACGTGAGCCACGCCTCGAGCGCCTTGCGGAGCAGGCTCCGGCCCGGCCACAGGAACAGGTTCTTGGCGAGCTGCTGGCTGATGGTGCTGGCGCCCCGGAGTCGTCCGCCGTCGCGCGACTCGCGGAGGGCGTCGCCCATCGACTCCCAGTCGAAACCCCGGTGCTGGTAGAAGCGCTGGTCCTCGGATACGACGACGGCGGCGCGCAGGGCGGGGGAGATGCGCGAGAGCGGCACCCAGTCGTAGCGGAGGACGAAGCGGCGCTCTTCTCCGCGCGCTTCCAGCCAGCGCTGGACCATCAGCGCCGAGCCGAGCGGCGGCACCACCCGCATCAGCGAGATCGGGAGCGCGGGGGCCACGAACCCCAGCACCAGCGCGATGGCGAGCGCGCGGACGAGGCGCCGGCGGAGGCGCGGCTTCGGTCTCTGCCGGGCGCGCGGGCCGCGCCGGCGGAGCCTAGAGATCCATGTCTTCTTCATCGGCCGGCGCGGCCTGGATCGGATGCGGGGCGTACTCGGGCCCGTCGTCCCAGCCCGGGATGCGCCGGGCCTCGGCCAGCCAGGACTCGGCGACGTGATCGTCGAGCACCACCGAGTTCCCGCCGAAGCCGTCCAGGATGCCGTCCCAGAGCGACTGTCCCCCGTTCTCCCACCAGCGCCGCGAGGGGTGCTCGTAGTCGATCGCCAGCTTGACCATCCCGGTTCCTACTTGCCCGTCAACGGGGCGACGACGTGCTCCGCGAAGCGCGACAGCGCGTCCTCGTCGCGTCCCTGGATCACGACGTAGGAGATGCCGAAGCGCTCGCGGCGGCGCTCCAGCGTCTCGCGGATCTCCTGCGCAGGACCGGTCAGGTAGAGCGGGCAGGCGGCGACCTCGGCCTCGCTCATGCCGCCGTTCTTCGCGAGCGCCTCGCGCACGGGGCGCGGGTCGTCCGTCACCGCGGTCACGAACACCAGTGCGTTCCACTCGAGGGCGTCCGGGTCGCGTCCCGCAGCGGACGCGGCCTCCCGCACCCAGCGCACCTTCTCGAGCGTGCGCTCTGCGGTCGAATCCTGCATGGCGGCGGCGGTCACGCGTCCCTCCGCGACCTTCGGGTTGATGCCCACGATGTCGGCGTTTCGGCCGGCCACGGCCAGCACCTTCGGGCCGCCGCCCCCGATCAGGATGCGCGGGGGCGCGGGACGCGGGAGCACGGCCGCCTGGGCCTTCTGGATGCGGTAGTGCGCGCCGGCGAAGTCGGTCGCATCTTCGCTCCAGGTGCTGCGGATGATGCGGATCGCCTCCTCGAGGCGTTCGATGCGGAGGCCGGCCCGGTCGTGTGGGATCCCCGCCTCCTGGTAGTCCGACGTCATCCAGCCCGCGCCGAGGCCGAACTCGTGGCGACCGCCCGAGAGCAGCTGGAGCGTCGCGGCGGCCTTGGCGAGCACGATCGGATGCCGGTAGTCGACGCCGTAGACGAGCGAGCCCACCTTGAGCCGCGTCGTCGTGGCGGCGACCGCCGCAAGCGCCGTGACCGGCTCCCACTGCGGGCCGAAGTGGTCCGGCCAGAACACGCTGTCGTAGCCCCAGGCCTCGATGCGCTCGATGCGCGCCTGCCAGTCCGCCGGCGGCAGGCTGCTGAGCTGGACCCCGAAGCGGAAGGGGTGCGTCATGGATTCTCCGGTGGTTTCACAGCGAAGCCCAGCTCGCGGCGCGGTCGAAGACCAGGTACATCCCGAGCGCGCCGAGCGCCGTCGCGGGAAGCTCGCAGAACCAGGGGCGGCCCGGAAGGGGCAGGCGGCGGAGGGCGGCGAGCAGCGGCAGCGCCAGCGCCACCACGGCGAGCTGGCCGAGCTCGATGCCGACGTTGAACGAGAAGAGGGACAGCACGAGCGCATGCTGCGGGAGGCCGGCGGCGGTGAGGGCGCCCGCGAAGCCGAGCCCGTGCAGCAGGCCGAAGCCGAACGGCAGCGCGGCGGGGCGGCGGGCGAGCGCGGAGCCGGCGCCGCGGTCCGGGCGCACCAGCGCCAGCGCGAGCGCCACCAGGCTCACGGCGATCGCGATCTCGACGGGTGCGGCCGGCATGCGGACCCAGCCCAGCACCGCGGCGGCGAGCGTGGCGCTGTGGCCCGCGGTGAAGGCGGTGATCGCGAGCACCAGGGGCCGGCCCACACGCAGCAGGGCCACGAGGCCCAGCACGAAGAGCACGTGGTCGAGCCCCGAAAGCAGATGCGCGACCCCGAGGCGGCCGTAGGCCCAGACGACGGCGCCGCCGCTCTCGCCCGCCGGAATCGAGAGCTGCGGCCGGCCCGCGGTGAGGACCGCATCGAGCGTGCGCCCGTCCGCGAAGCGCACGTGCAGCAGCGCGTCGGTGCCGCTGCCCGCGAGGCCACTCACGCCGACCTGCCGCCCGACCAGACCGCTCTCGCAGCGGAGGGAGCCGCGCAGCACGCGGGCCGTCGGCTCGTCGACCGCCACCGGCTGGGTCGCTGTGGGGCATGGCAGGAGCGGCGCCAGGCGCGCGCCGCGCGCCACCAGGCGCGGCGTCCGCCACAGCATCGCCACCTCGCCTCCGGCTTCCTCGCGGAGCTCCAGGTAGGACGGCGCCAGGCGATGCGCGAGCGCCGCGTCGCCGAGCCAGGGAAGCACGCAGACGAGGAGCGCGAGGATCCTCACCGGCTGCCCCGCAAGCCGGCGAGCCGTCGTTCCACGGCCGCGGCGGCGCGTTCCGCGAGCAGGGCCTCGCGCAGCTCCGAGCGCACCGTCTCGAAGCGCGAGCGACGCGCGGGCGTCCGGGCGTCCACGAAGACCCAGTGATGGCCGTAGGCCGACGGCACCGGGCCGAACCAGCGGCCGGTCGGCCCGGCGAAGGCGCCCTCGGCGAACGCGGGGCCGAAGCGGGCCGCGAGCTCGGCCTTCGAGTGGGGCGGCAGCGTGCGCGGGAGGGGCAGCGGATCCCCCGGCAGCGGCGCGACGTCCGGCCGCGCTGGGAGGTCCCGATGCGCGGCCTCTGCGCGTGCCGCCGACGCGAAGTAGAGCTGGGTCACGGTGATCCGCTCCGGCTCCGTGAAACGCTCCGCGTGGGCCTCGAGATAGCCGCGGAGCTCCGCCTCGCTGGGCTCGATCGCGTGCGCCTCGGCGCCGAACAGCAGCCGCATCTTCTGCGCGAGCCGGCGCCGCACCACGAGGTCGCTCTCGTGCAGGCCGAGGCCGATCGCCTCGTCGAGAAGCGCGGCGTCGCTGCGCGAATCGTCCGGACGCACGAAGCGCAGGTTCTGCACCAGGCGCCGGCGCACCACGTCGTCCCGCAGGTGGAGATCCCGGGCGAGCGCCTCGGCCACCAGCAGCCCGTCGTCGTCGAGCGCGGCGTCGTGGGCGAGGGGCTCCGCGGGCTGCGCGCGATCGAGCGTGAAGAGCAGCGCCCCGAGCAGGGCGAAGCGCAGCAGCGGCCGCCTCAAGGCTGGTACCAGACCGGGGACGACCACGCGCGCTCCTGCACGGTCGGCCGGTGGGAGGCGTCGCAGCATCCGTCCAGGCCCGGGCCGATCGAGGCGGGGTCGCCGCAGTCGACGCCGGCCGCGCTGCACACGTGCTGGCTCCAGCGACAGCTCGGGTTCTCGAGCACGCGCGCGTAGTAGAACGCGGGCAGGGCGGGGTCGAAGTCGGGATCGGCCCAGACCGTGCAGAGCCGCGCGTGGCCGCTGCCGCTTCGCTGGCAGCTGGCGAGGTCGACGCCGGCGTCGTTCGGCCCGCCGGCCACGTCCCACACCCGCTCGTGGAGGGCGCCCGCAGCGAGCCAGCCCTTCACGATCTGGATGCGTTGCAGGGGAGCACCGGGGTCGTGCTCGGTGCCCGGGTCCTTGAGTGCCTGCACGGCGAGTCGGAGCGCGGAAGGGGCGCTCGCCCCGGGCGCCTCGAGGATGCCGCCCATCGGGACGCCGTCGCCGTAGCCCCGGGCGACGAAGTCGCTGCGCGCGCAGAGGTCCGCGGGCAGGGCGAAGCCGCCGAACACGCGCAGCACGGGCCGCGGGCCGCTGGTGCCGTAGACCTCGCGGCGCAGCATGGCGTCGAAGAGGGCCGTCCGCGTGTTCTCCTCCGCCCAGATCACGGCGAGGCCGCCCGGGCCGAACTCGAGCGCGTCGGGGAGGCCCTCCGGGAGCGCATCGCCGACCGGCGTGCCCGCGCCCCCGTGGCCCGGGAAGTCGCGCTCGGACACCAGCCCCGGCGTGCCGAGGTGCGTGTCGGTGCTCGCCACCAGGCCGTAGCGGAACGGGTTGGCGCCGTACGCGGCCTCGAGCGCGAGCCCCCGCTTGAGGGCCTCACGCACGAACTGGCCACGCTGCGGCTCGGCGGCGCCCACGAACGCGTAGCGGCCCCCGAAATTGTCGTAGGGGAGCTTCTCGAAGCCGCAGGCCTCGTCGGTGGTGTCCCCCGAGAGCAGGCACTCGGAGTCGCCCTTGTGCTGCATCACCTCGACCAGGGGCTCGAAGTGCGCGCGCCGCCTCGCTTCGTCGGCGCCGATCTCGCCGCCGAGGACCTCGGCCGACCGGAACATGAGCCCGCCGTCCAGGTTCGAGTTGTGCGGAATCGTGAGCGCCTGGCAGCCGGGGAGGCCACGCGCGCAGTCGCGTTCGAGGGCGTCCCAGAGCCTCGCGGCCTCGACGCCCGTCTCCATCACGCTCGCCGGCAGCTCGGGCACGGGCTCGTCGCGGAAGATCACGTTGCGGTGGAGGTTCTTTCCGTTGTCGACGCCCGCCGTCCACTCGTAGGCGACGAAGCTCGTGAAGCGGCAGGCGGCGCTGCGGTCGTAGGCGGCCTCGGCCGCCGCGCGCGTCTCCTGCCAGACGCTGCGCGCCGCGGCGAGGCAGCCCGCCCCCTCGTCGCCGCAGAAGCCGAAGCGCGAGCCGCCCGCCGAGTAGCGCGCGTTCATCAGGAAGAAGGCGACGCGGGGGAAGGCGCGGTAGAGGCGGCACACCCAGGCGTCGTAGCCGGAGCTGCCGGGCGTGCGGCACAGCCGGACCTCGCCGATCTGCTCGGCGTGATCCGTGACCGCGGCGAAGTCGAGCGGTCGCGCCAGCTGCACCGTCCGCAGCGGCTGGCCGTCCTCGCGGAAGGGCTGGATGCCGAGCGCCTCGCCTCGCGCGAAGTGGTAGGCGTCGCGCGGCGTCGAGCGCGTGCCCTGGGTGCTGGCGTCTTGCGAGTAGCCGGTGTGGACGTGGAGGTCGCCGAAGAACGGACGCCGCTCCGGGTCCCGGTTCGCGCAGGGCTCGCGGGTCTCGGCGCCGGCGCCGATCGCGAGCCATGAGATCAGGGCGATGCCGAACACCGCGAACTGTCGTCGCATGAACACTCTGCTCGCCCCCAAAGGGGCCGGATGATAGCCTCGCCCTCTCGTCAGGAGACCGGGCATGCCCCAGAAGCTCAACCGCGTCAGCGCGCGCATCACCGAGCAGAAGGCCCAGGGTGGGTCCCAGGCCATGCTCTACGCCGCCGGGCTCCGCGAGGAGGACCTCCACAAGCCGCAGGTGGGCATCTCCGCCATGTGGTACGACGGCAACCCGTGCAACATGCACCTCGGCGGGCTCGCGGAAGCGGTGCAGCAGGGGACACGCGAGGCCGGTCTCGTCGGCTTCCGCTTCTTCACGATCGGCGTCTCCGACGGCATGTCGATGGGGACCGAGGGCATGAGCTACTCGCTCCAGTCGCGCGACCTGATCGCGGACTCGATCGAGACGGTGATGGCCGCGCAGTGGTACGACGCCAACATCTCTCTGCCGGGCTGCGACAAGAACATGCCGGGCTGCGTGATGGCGATGGGGCGGCTGAACCGGCCCGCCCTGATGATCTACGGCGGTACGATCCGGGCGGGGCGGAGCGCGCGGGGCGAGCCGATCGACATCGTCTCCGCCTTCCAGAGCTACGGCGAGTCGATCGCCCAACGCATCAGCGAGGACGAGCGGCTCGACGTGATCCGCCACGCCTGCCCCGGAGCCGGCGCCTGTGGCGGGATGTACACCGCCAACACCATGGCCTCCGCGATCGAGGCGCTCGGCATGTCCCTCCCGGGCAGCGCCTCGACCCCCGCGGAGGATCCCGCGAAGCTCGCCGAATGCCGCTCGGCGGGCGCCGCGATCCGCGTGCTGCTCGAGCGCGACCTGAAGCCGCGCGACATCATGACCCGCGCCGCGTTCGAGAACGCCATGGTGGTGGGGATCGCGCTCGGGGGCTCCACCAACCTGGTGCTGCACCTGATCGCGATGGCGCACGCGGTGGGCATCGAGCTCACGCTGGACGACTTCCAGAAGGCGAGCGACAAGACGCCCCTGCTCTCGGACTTCAAGCCGAGCGGGCGCTACGTGATGGAGGATCTCCACCGGGTCGGCGGCACGCCGGGGGTGATGAAGCGGCTGCTCGAAGCCGGTCTGCTCGACGGCGACTGTCTGACCGTCACGGGGAAGACCCTGGCCGAGAACCTCGCGGCGTGCCCGGGCCTCGCCGACGGCCAGACCGTCGTGCACGCGCTCGCCGATCCGATCAAGGAGAGCGGGCACATCCAGATCCTGCGCGGCAGCCTCGCGCCCGACGGCGCCGTCGCCAAGATCACGGGCAAGGAGGGCCTCTCGTTCTCGGGCCCGGCCCAGGTCTTCGACTGCGAGGAGGACATGGTGGCCGCCGCCGAGCGCGGTGCGATCCGCGCCGGGTCCGTGATCGTGATCCGCTACGAGGGCCCGAAGGGCGGTCCCGGCATGCCCGAGATGCTCTCGCCCACCTCGATCCTGATGGGCGCCGGGCTGGGCGACAAGGTCGCGCTGCTCACGGACGGCCGCTTCTCGGGCGGCTCGCACGGCTTCATCGTGGGCCACGTCTGCCCCGAGGCGCAGGAAGGTGGGCCGATCGCGCTGGTGCGTGACGGTGACCGCATCGCGATCGACGCCAAGAAGAACACCATCGAGCTCGAGGTGCCGCGGCAGGAGCTCGAGCGACGCCGCACGGCCTGGACGGCGCCGCCGCTCAAGGCCACCCGGGGCACGCTCGCCAAGTACATCCGCTGCGTGCGCTCCGCCTCCGAGGGCTGCGTCACCGACGCCTGAGGGACGTGGGTCCAGATCGAGGTGCTCGGAGACGTCACCGACCGGATCGACGTGGATGAGCCGTTCGACCCAGCGCCAACTCTCGTCGACGCGCTCGAAGCGGTCCTCGTAGCGACCGCCCACGATGGGCGGAAAGGACAGCTTGGGAGCTCAGGTCTCGGCCAGCCCGCGTGCCATCAGGATCTTGCCGGACCGCACCAGCTCGATGAGCCCGAGCGGTTTCAGCAGGGCGAGGAAGGCGTCGAGCTTGTCGCTGGCGCCGTAGACGCGGAGCATCAAGGATTCCGGCCCGTAGTCGACCACCTTGGCGCCGTAGTGCTCGGCGATCTGGAGGATCTCGGTGCGCTGGTCGAGCCGGGACTCGAGCTTCACGAGTGCGATCTCGCTCTCGTAGGAGTCGTCGCCCGTGTGGTCGACCGCGTGGACCACGTCCACCAGCTTGGCGAGCTGCTTGATGATCTGCTCGAGTGTCTGGCGGTCGCCCGAGCAGGTGATCGTCATGCGCGAGAAGTCGCCGCGTGACGCCGGGCTCACCACCAGGCTCTCGATGTTGTAGCCCCGGCGCGCGAAGACGAGTGCCACGCGCACGAGCACGCCCGGCTTGTTGTTCACGTAGAGCGAGAGGGTGTGGACGTCGTTCCGCGCTTCGCGTTGGGGCGCGTCCGTCCCGGTCTCAGGTGCTGCCACTGGGCTTCTCCAGGCGGTGCTTGGGCGGCTCGATGATCATGTGCGAGATCGGCGCGCCGGCCGGGATCATCGGGAACACGTTGTCCTCTTTCATGACCTCGGCGACCACCAACACGGGCCCCGGGAGAGCGCGCGCTTCGCGGAGCTTGCGGTCGATGTCGCCCGGCCGGCGGATCCGCAGCCCCGGCACGCCGTAGGCCTCGGCCAGCTTCACGAAGTCGGGGTTGCCTTCCAGGTCGACGCCGGAGAGCCGGTTCTCCCAGAACATCTCCTGCCACTGTCGGACCATGCCGAGGTAGTTGTTGTTGATCACGAGGATCTTGACGGCGGCGCCCTTCACCGCGGCGGTGGCCAGCTCGCAGAGCGTCATCTGGAAGCCGCCGTCGCCGACCACCGCCCAGATCTCCTCCTCGGGCCGGGCGAACCAGGCGCCGATCGCGGCCGGGAAGCCGAAACCCATCGTGCCGGCGCCACCGGTCGTGATCCAGCGACGGCCCTCGCGCGTGCGACAGAACTGGGCGGCCCACATCTGGTGCTGGCCCACGTCGGCCGTGATCACGGTCCGTCCCTCGGTGAGGGCGTCGAGGCGGTCGAGCACGTGCTGGGCGCGCAGGCCGCCCTTCTTCGCGTAACGAAGCGGGTGGCGTCGCCTCCATTCCTGGCACTGTGCGAGCCACGCTTCCGTGTCGAGCGGCTCCACGAGCGGCAGCAGCTGCTCCAGCACCTGCCGGGCATCGCCGAGCAGGCAGAGGTCCGGGCGCAGCACCTTGTTGAACTCCGCCGGGTCCACGTCGATGTGGATCTTCGTCGCCCGGGTGCAGAACTCGTCCACCTTGCCCGTGATGCGATCGTCCCAGCGCGCTCCGATCGCCAGGATCAGGTCGCAGTCGGTGACGGCTTTGTTCGCATAGGCCGTCCCGTGCATGCCGAGCATGCCCAGGTGGAGCGGGTGGGTCTCGTCGGCGGCGCCCTTGCCGAGCAGCGTGTTCACGATCGGCGCGCGCAGCCGCTCGGCCAGCTCGACGACGCTCTTGCCGGCACCCGAGATCACGGCGCCGTGCCCCACGTAGAGCACCGGCCGCCGCGAGCGGGAGATCAGGTCGGCCGCGATCTCGACGGCCTCCTGCGGTGCGGCGCCGGGAACCGTGTAGCCGGGGAGGTCGATGCGATCGACGAAGGGCGCGTCGCACGGGCCCTGACTCACGTCCTTCGGCACGTCGATCAGCACCGGCCCGGGCCGGCCGGTCGTCGCGATGTGGAAGGCCTCGCGCACCACGCGGGGGATCTCGGACGCGTCCCGCAGCAGATAGCTGTGCTTCACCACGGGGTAGGTGATGCCGGTGACGTCGGCCTCCTGGAAGGCGTCCTTGCCGAGATTGTCGCGCGTGGTCTGTCCGGTGATGACGATGAGCGGGGACGAGTCCATCTGCGCGGTGAGCAGGCCGGTGAGCGTGTTGGTGGCGCCGGGCCCGGAGGTCACGAGCACCACGCCGGGCTGCCCGGAGGCGCGCGCGTAGCCGTCGGCCATGTGCGTGGCGCCCTGCTCGTGGCGCACCAGGATGAGCTCGATGGCGGAGTCGACGAGGGCATCGAAGATCGGGATGGCGGCCCCGCCCGAGAGGCCGAAGATGTAGCGGACCCCCTCGCGCTCCAGGCAGCGGATCAGCACCTCGGCGCCCGTGGGTTGGCGCATTTCATCGGCCATGGAGATCTTCCTCGTTCCTCGAACCAGCCTGTCAGAGACTCGATTCGGCCCGGTCTGGGGCGAGCCATCTTATGAAACATGATCTCAGATGACAAATCGGACCATCCAAGTCGAAGCGATACGGAAAAGGCGCCTGTTTGGCTGGAAACATGGGCGCCCCGGGGGGAACATCCGATGAACCGGCTCCGGGAGCTCGCCGCCCGGCTGATCGCCGAGGACACCGAGAGCCGTCGCGGCAATCTCGCGGTCATGGCCGCGCTGGCCGAGCGGCTGGAGGGGGCCGGCTTCGGCTCCCGCCTCCAGCGCTGGGGCGAGGGCGCGGACGAGAAGGCGAACCTGCTCGCCTTCGCCGGCCCGCCCGAGCCCGACGGACTGATCCTCTCCGGCCACCTCGACGTGGTGCCGTTCCGGGACCAACCCGGCTGGACGCGCGATCCGCTCCGCCTCGACGACGACGGCGAGCGCCTCTACGGCCGTGGCACCTCCGACATGAAGGTGTTCCTGGCCCAGTGCGTGGACGCCGCCTGTCAGCTCGACATCGGACGCCTGCGACGCCCGGTGGTGCTCCTGTTCACCTCGGACGAGGAGATCGGCTGTCTCGGGGCGGCCCGGCTCGCGCCGGAGCTCGATGCCCTGCTCGGGGAGATTCCGAAGCCGGCGCTGGCCTGGATCGGCGAGCCGACCTCGTGGAAGGTCTTCCACACCCACAAGGGCATCGTCGCCTTCCGGGTGAGCGTGCGGGGCGAAGGCGGTCACAGCAGCGTGCCCGAGGCGGGCGTCAACGCCATCGCCGTCGCCGCGCAGGCGCTCGCGCGCATCGGCGAGCTCCAGGCCGAGCTGCGCGCTCGCGGGCGCGATCGGTTCGCGGAGGTGTTCCCGGAGGCGCCCTACACCACGCTCAACTTCGGCACGATCCAGGGCGGCACGGCCAGCAACATGATCGCCGAGCGCTGCGAGTTCACGGTGAGCTACCGGCCACTCCCCGACGAGGACCCGCTCGCCGTCTACCACGAGGCGCGCGCGCGCCTGCTCGAGCGCGTGCCCCGCGACTGGGGCTCCGAGCGTGCCGCGAGCCTCAGCGTGTCCGAGCCCCTGCTGGCGCCGGGCCTGTTGACCCCGCCGGGCACCGCGCTCGAGGCGGCGCTCCGGGTCGAGCTCGGCCCCGGGTCGCTCGGCGGCGCCCCCTTCTGCACGGACGGGGGTCGCTTCGAAGCGGCCGGCATCCGCTCCCTGATCTGCGGCCCGGGCGACCTCGACCAGGCGCATCAGCCCGACGAGAGCATCTCGCAGGCCGCCTTCGCTTCCGGGACGCAGCACATCCTACGGGTCGTCGATCGCCTGTGCGGCGCGGGCGCCTGAGCCCTCGTTCCCGGGTACGGTTGCGGCCCGAAATCGGGAGCCGTTGGGGTAGGATGGTCGGGTGGCTGGGCGCCCGCGGCGGGCGCCGGCCCCGGGAGCGAGCGATGCGACGCGGAAGCTGGCAGAGGGCCTGGATCCTGCTCGCCCTGGCGTGCCCGTCGCTGGCCGCGGCGAGCCCGCTCACCGGCGGGGCCGTCGGCCTGACGCACGTGGTCCCGGAGCCCCCCACCGCGCTGCTGATGGCTGCGGGGCTCGCGGCGCTGCTGCTGATGGGACGGCGGTTCCGACGCTAGGGAGCCTCGCGCGTTCCCCAGGTGCCGGGCCGCCTCGCACCCCCAGGGCCCTGCGAAGAGCCCTCAGGTCCTCGCGAAGAAGGCGCGCGCCACCTCGGCGGGGTCGCCCGCCAGGGCTTCGGGGGGTTCGCCGCCGAGCCACTCTTCCGGGAGCAGGCTCGCGTAGGGATCCCGCAGGAAGCGGCGGTCGAACAGTGCGATGACCCCGCGGTCGTCTTCGCCGCGCAATAGCCGTCCGGCGGACTGCACGACCCGGATCATGCCCGGCACCGCGTAGGCCAGCTCGAAGCCGCGGTCGAACTGCTCGGCGTAGTGCTCGGCGAGCAGGCTGCGGTGGGCGTCGACGGCGGGCGGGCAGGGGCCCACGACCGCCACCGCGGAGAGGCGCGCCCCCGCGTAGTCGACGCCTTCGGCGAGGGCGCCCCCGGCGACGGCCAGCAGCAGCACGTCCCCGGCCTCGCGGAGGGCGTCGACGTGGGCGCGGCGCTCCGGCTCGCCGTCCTCCCGCCGCTGGGCGCGGAGCTGCCGGGGAAGCGGCGGCAGCGCGCTCTGGACCGCGTCGAGGAGGGCGTAGCTCGGGAACAGCGCCAGGCAGTTGCCGGGCACGGCACGGCACAGCGCGGCGAGCCGGCGTGCGATCCGGGGGACCTCCCGCCGGCGTTGCTTCTCGAGCGTCGTCACGCTGGCGTCGATCACGACGGCCCGTCGGGCGGCGCGGTCGGGCGGCGCGATCCGCTCGTGATGGGCGCGCGCGGCGTCGAGCCCGAGCTCCGCCAGGAACCACTCCGGCGGCGACAGCGTGGCCGAGCAGCCGATCACGGCGTGGCAGGCGCCGAACAGGCGCCGCAGGGGGGCGGACGGGTCGCGGCAGAAGCGCTCGAGGCGAGGCGCACCGCCTTCCCGGCCCACCAGGCTCACGAAGCCCGGGGGATCCGCCTCGTGCGCGATCAGGGCGGCGAGCCGGAATCCCAGCTCGAACAGGGTGGAGAAGGGCGGCCCGGCGGGCGCGCCGTCGAGCGCCAGCAGGGCCTCGAGCGAGAGCCGCCGCAGCTCGTCCGCGATCGGCTCGAGCGCGTCGCGCGGCAGCGTGAAGGGAAGCCAGCCTCCGTCCGGAACGGGCCCGGCCTCGGCGAGCGTCGCGTCGAGCACCCCTGCGAGCGCCTCGCAGGCATCGCGCATCGCGCGGTGGAGCGGCGCTCCGCCGAGGGCTGCGGCGTCGATGGCCGCGCGGACCGTCGCGGCGTCGAGGCGCACCGAGAGCGCGTCGCGTGCGCGTGCCGGGAGCTGGTGGACCTCGTCGATGACGAGCACGGTGTCGCGAAGCGCCGCCGGGTCGCGCAGCTCGGCGAGCGCCACGGCGGGGTCGATGGCGTAGTTGAAGTCGCACACGAGGACCAGCGCCTCGCCGGCGGCCTCGCGTTGCAGCGCGTACGGACACACGCCGGCCGCCTCGGCCAGCGCGTAGACGGCGTCCGGGCGGGCGATCCCGCGCGCGTCGAAGCAGCGCGCGCGGAGGGAGGTCTCCGGCGCTGCCGCAGCGGCCTCGCAGGGCTCGCAGATCCCTTCGCCGCGCCTGCACATGCGCCGCCGCGCGCGCAACCTCGCCACGAGCGGCATCCCGCCCGGCGCCAGCCGCTCCAGGGTCTCGAGCGCGAGGTGCTGCTGGAGGGTCGAGGCGGTCAGCACGACCAGGCGCCGCCCGTGCCCCATCGCGTGACGGAGCGCGGGCGTCAGGATCGCGGCCGTCTTCCCGGTTCCCGTGCCGGCCTCGAGCAGCAGCTGCCCGCCGTCGTCGAGCGCGCGCTCGACCGAGCGCTGGATCTCGTGCTGACCGGGCCGAAGCCGGGCGAAGGGGAACGCGACGTCGGGTGCGGCTGCGCGCCAGGCCGCGCGCAGGGCGGCACGCGCCTCGAGGGCCGCGAGGCAGTGGTCGAGCCCGCGGCCGAGCGCCCGGTCGCGCTCGGCCGCGCGGTGGCGGACGGGCTCGCGCACCGGCTCGGCGTCGCCGAGCAGGACCAGCTCCGCGCGAGCCTTCGCGCCGCGCGCACGCTCAAGCATGCGCGCGTAGAGCGCTGCCTGCAGGGACCACGCGGACGGGCACGCCCCGCCGCGGGGCGGGCGCGACTTCAGCTCCTCGACGAGCCATCCGTCGCCGTCGGGCCGGACCCCGTCGGCACGCCCGCGCAGGGTGACCTGCCAGCCCCGATGGACGAGGTGTTCCTCGAGCGCGAGCTCGGCCTCGAAGTCGGAATCTGCGGCGCTGGCGTCCGCTTGGTAGGCCCGGTGAAGCGACTGGCCGAGCCAGGCGGCGAGGCCCGCCCCGCGCGCCGCGAGCGGCTCCCCTTCGCTGGCGGCGACCAGGGTGGTCACCCCGACCTCGAAGGTGCGCCGGGCGGGGTCGAAGCGCGTGGCTCAGCCCTTCGGCTCGGGGCGCTCGGCGAGGAACGCCTGGAGTGCGCGATGCACGGCCAGCGCCCGGTCGCCGCGCCAGCCCGCGATGGTCGCGAGCACCAGGCCCGCCTGCTCCGGCAGCACCGCGGCGCCTCCCTGCTTCACGGCGTCGAGCGCGGCGGCTGCGTGGGCGCGCGCGGCCGCGCGCGGGCACTGGTCCCGCACCGCCTGGATCGCCTCGATCACGCCGAGCGGTCGCTCAGCCGGGCTCACGGGGGCTCACCGACACTCCCGGTCTTCGGTACCGCGCTTCCAGTAGCGAAAGTAAGACGAAACACCGAGGCCAAAGAAAAGCCGGCTCGGGCCGGCTTTGTTTTCGAATGCGTTATTCAAGAATTTAGCGCAGCTTTCTCGCTTCGCAAGGGGTCGATCGGAGATTTCTGGAAAGCCGTCGAATCCGCGGTTGGAACGCTTCAGGCACAGCCCGAAACGTGGTTCGGGGCCTGGATTTCGTGCGCTCCGCCGGAGTGCGATCGGCACCCGTGGGGGTGCGTTTCGCGCCCGCCGAACCCCGCCTGGCGAGCGAATGACGAAAGCCGGGCCGGCCGTCACACCCGGAAGCGCCGCCACACCGCGCGCCGCCGGCGCGCCAGGGAGGCGTCCCGCTCGCCGGGGCTCACCCGGGGCGTGGTGGCGGGCAGGGCGGCGCCGAGCTCGCTCCGCTTCACCGTGTGCGCACGCACTTCCGGCGCCTCCTCGGCCATCACGAAGCGGGCGATCAGGGTCCCGCGCTCATGGCCCGCGGTATCCAGCCAGTTGGGAACCCCGGGGTCCTCGTGCGCGATCACCCCGCGGAAGACGCCGTCCGGGTCGAGTCGGGCCTGTGCATGGTTGAGGGAGCTCTGGCGGGTGGTGAAGTCGATCGCCTCCCACCACCAGGTGGCCAGGGAGACGCTCCAGTGGCGGCAGCGCGGCGGCGAGAACTCGAGGATCACCGCCTCGTCCGCGCCGCACCCGAAGCACCCCATGCCATAGGCCTGGCCGCGCAGCCCGCCGTGCGCCGCGCTCTGATCGAGCGGCGGGATGCGGAGCGTGTTGGGCGGGAGCGCGAGCATCACCTTGCTCATGTCGCGCCAGAGGCCCCCGCCCTTCGTGAGCCAGCTCTCGAGCAGCTCGAGCTGCTCGTGCAGGCGCGCGGCGTGCAGGCGGGGCCGCATCACGTCGCCGCCGACGCGCTCGATGATCAGCTCGGCCGGCCGCTCGTGCTCCCAGTCCGCGAACACCTGGCGCACCTGCACGAATCGCACCTCCGGTGCGAGCGGGAGCCAGTTGCCCGTCCTCTCGTCCCCCCCGAGGTGCAGCACGAAGCTGCCGTCGGGCTCCGTCGCGAGCTCGTCGCCCGTGATGGAGGCGATCGTCTTCATCCCGCCCACCGAGCCGAGTGCGAAGTGGCTGGTGTTCACCTGGATGTCGATCAGGTTGGCGCTTCCCTTGTGGCCCTCGAGGCGATAGGCGGCGTCGCCGCGGACCGGCGCGAAGAGATACAGGTGGTCGGGCGAGTCGAGGCCCCAGCGCCGGTTCAGGTCCATCATGCGCGTGAACTCGGGATGGTCCGGGTCCGCGTGCTCGACGCACGTCGCGATGCCGGAAGCGAGGAAGCGCAGCAGGTAGCGCAGGTACTCGGGCTCGTCGTCGGCGCGGTCCGGGAAGCTCGCATCGCGCAGCCCTTCGCGGGCCGCTTCGAGCGTGGCGCAGAGCTCGGCCCAGGCGCGGCCGTCGAGAATGCGCTTCGTCGGATCGACGCTCGCGTCGCCCATGTGTCCCCCGACCCCGAGGCGGTACGATGAGGCGCCCGTCCGACACCTCGCAGGCGCCGAGCATAGCGGGGCCGCCTCACGCGGGGCGTCGAGGCGGGCGGACGGAGGGCACGCTTGAACCGGTTCATCGTCGGCACCGGCCGCTGCGGCTCGACGCTGCTCTCGAAGATGATCGCACGGAACCCCGAGGTGCTGAGCCTCTTCGAGTTCTTCAACGGCCTCGACGGGGCGCGACGCTTCCGCGCCGAGCCGATGACCGGGGTCGAATACCGCGACCTGATCTGCGACGTGCATCCGTTCCTGCAGCCGGTGCTCGCCCGCGGCTACGACGTGCCCGAGGTCACCTATCCGCTGGACGATCCCGCCTTCCGCTTCGACCGGCAGAGTGGCGTCCCCTGGATCCTCGGGGTCACCGTGCCGCGGCTCTCGGACGATCCCGATGCGCTCTACGACGCGATCCGCGCCTGGCTCGAGACCCAGCCGGCGCGACCCCCCGCCGACCAGGCGCGGGCGCTCTTCGCGTGGCTGATGGCGCGCTTCGGGCGCTCGCTCTGGGTCGAGCGCTCCGGCGGCGCGCTCGACTACCTGCGGGACCTCGAGGCGAGCTTTCCGGGCGCCCGCTTCCTGCACATCCACCGGCAGGGAGAAGAGGCCGCGCTCTCGATGCGCGAGCACCACGCCTACCGCCTCGCGATCGTGCTGACCTTCCAGCTGCCGGAGGGGACGGGCCGCAGCAGCGAGGCGCTGCGGCGCGCGGCCCCGGACGGAGACCGCATGACGCGCCTGATCGAGTCGCGGCCGGCGGCCGAGTACTTCGGTCGCTTCTGGACCGGCCAGGTCGAGCGGGGCATCGCCGTGCTCGAGAAGACCGAGCGCTCGAAGGTACACAGCGTGCGATTCGAGGACCTGCTCGCGCGCCCCCGCGACGTGCTCGCCGAGGTCACGGAGTTCCTGGCGCTTCCGGATCCCCGGGGCGCCTGGCTGGACGAGGCGGCCGCGCTGGTGCGAGGTGCGCCGCCGAGCCGCGTGAAGGAGCTGCCCCGCGACGAGGCGGAGCGCCTTCGTGACGCCTGCGAGCCGGGCAATGCGCGCCTCGGCCGCGGCCGGGCTCCGTAGCGGCGTGGGCGAGCGCGCGTCCTTCCCGCATCTGCTCGCGCCCGGGCGCATCGGCGCCGTCGAGCTTCGCAATCGCCTGCTGATGACGCCGATGGGCACGAACCAGGAGCGGAGTGACGGTCACCTCGGCGAGGGAATCCTCGACTACTACGAGGCACGCGCGCGGGGAGGCGTCGGGCTCGTCGTCGCCGGGGTGGCGGCGATCACCTGGCCCGAGGGCGCCTGCAACCCGAACCAGGCGGCGCTCTCCGACGACCGCTTCCTGCCCGATTGGCAGGAGCTGGTGCGCCGCTGCCACCGCCACGGGGCCAAGCTGGCCGCCCAGCTCCAGCACGCCAGCAAGGTGGCGCAGGAGGACGTGAAGGCCGGACGTCCGATGTGGGTGCCTTCGGAGCCCGAGCCGAAGCTGGGCGACCTGTTCGCCGAGCTCACGCCCGCCGAGGCCGCCAAGGCGTCCTCCGCGTACCGCGCGCCGGGCGCGAAGGTGGCGTACCACGTGATGGACGCGGCCGACGTCGCGCAGATGGTGGAGCGCTTCGCGGATGCCGCGGCGCGCGCCCAGGCCGCGGGCCTCGACGCCGTGGAGATCCACGCGGGCCACGGTTACCTGCTCGCCGCCTTCCTCTCGCCGGCTTCGAACCGCCGCGACGACGCCTACGGCGGCCCACTCGAGAACCGGGCTCGCTTCCTGGTCGAGACGCTTCGCGCCGTGCGCGCGCGGGTCGGGCCCGAGTTCGGCGTCTGGTGTCGCATCGATGCCAGGGAGTTCCGCATCCCGGGTGGGATCGACCTGGCGGATGCCGTCGAGACGGCGGCCCTGGCCGAACGCGCCGGTGCCGACGCGGTTCACGTGAGCGCCTACGCCGACCCCACCTCGGGGATCGCGTTCACGGAGGCGCCGCTGGTGCACGCGCCGGCCGGCTACCTGCCGTTCGCAGCGGCCGTGAGGCGCCGCGTCGGAATCCCGGTGATCGCGGTGGGGCGCCTCGAGCCGGCCGTGGCCGAGGCGGCGATCCGCGACGGCAGCTGCGACTTCGTGGCGATGGGCCGCAAGCTGCTCGCCGACCCCGCGCTGCCCCGGCGGCTCGCCGAGGGTCGGCCCCAGGCGGCGCGCCCGTGCGTCTACGCCTACCGCTGCGTCGGCAACGTGTTCCTACGCGAGGCGTCGCGCTGCGTGGTGAACCCCGAGCTCGGGCGCGAGCGCGAGCTGGCGCCGGGGAGCGCGGGCCGCGCGCGGCAGATCGCGGTGGTGGGCGGCGGGCCGGCCGGCCTCGAGCTGGCCCGTCGCGCCGCCGAGCGTGGCCACCGCGTCGTGCTCTACGAACGCGAGGCCGCCCTCGGCGGTCGCGCCCGGCTCGCCGCCGCGCTCGACGCCGAGACGGGGCGCTTCGTCGCCTGGCTCGAGCGCGCCGCGCGCGCCGCCGGCGTCGAGATCCACCTCGGCGCCGAGGGCGACGCGGCCCGTCTGGCCGACTCGCAGGCGGTCGTCGTGGCGACCGGCGCGCGCCGCGACGCGCCGCGCGTGGGTGGGAGCGTGCAGGTCGTCTCCGTGGATCGGCTCGACGCGCTGCTCGACGAGCCCGCCGCGGGCCGGGCGGTCGCGGTCTCCGGGAGCGACGTCATCGGCGTCAAGGCGGCCGAGGCGCTCGCCGAGCGCGGCCACGTCGTGACGCTGCTCGAGTCGGGGTCCTTCGCGCCCGAGATGGGGCTGCCGCGCCGCTGGCGGGCGGCGGACCTTCTCGCGCGCCACGGCGTCGTGCGGCTGCGGGGCGTCGAGGGCTGGGTGGAGGCGCCCGGCGGCGTGGTCGCGCGCGCGGCCGATGGCGCGCACGAGGTCGCCTGCGGAGTGCTCGTGGAGGCGCGGGGGCTCGGGGCCGACGTCGCGCTCGTCGGCGCGCTCGAGGCCCGGGGCATCGAGGCGCACGCCATCGGCGATTGTCTCGGCCCGCGCTACCTCGAGGCCGCGCTGCTCGACGCGGCGCGCCTCGCCGTGCGTCTTTGATCCGCGTCGTCGCGCGGGCGTTGCCCGCGGCCGACCGCGCAGAACGGAGGAGCAGCTCATGAGCGATGGGAACGGATCGAGCACGAACCGGGAGGCCGTCGACTGGCGGCTCAGGATGAGCCTCGGGCTCACCGGCATCTGGCTGGTGCTGGGCTTCCTCTACATCTCGAGCGTGGTCGGCTGGACCGGCTTCGTGCAGCAGCAGGCGCCGGCGCTCGGGAACTTCCTGGAAGGAGCCTTCGCGCCATTGGCCTTCCTGTGGCTGGTGGTGGGTTTCTTCCTGCAGCAGCGGCAGCTCGAGCAGAACACGGCGACGCTCTCGGCGCAGCTCGAGGTCATGCACCGCAGCGCAGAGCAGGCGGAGCTGCAGTCGCGTGCGATCGCCGCGGACGAGCTCCACTCTCGTCAGGACACCTTTTTGCGCGTCGCCGACATGGTGCGCGAGCAGCTCGGCGTGATCGCGGGCTTCCTCTACCTCTCGTGGGCGGTGGAGCACGGCGAATCCCAGATGGAGGGGCCCGACGGCGCGCTGGCCCAGTTCAAGGCGCAGGGCGCCGGCGACACCAGCGCCTTCGACCGCGCCATCTTCCGGCAGATCTACGGCGGCATCGTCAGCGCCGAGGTGCTGTTCTGGGGGACGCCGGTCCGGACGCAGCACAGCCAGAATTTCACCCTGCACTTCGAGCGGTTGCTGCGGCTGGCGGGGCGCTGCGACCCGGAGGGCGTGATCCAGGACGCCCTCCGCGACAGCACCAGCGGGCGGATCTACCGGCTGATGCAGGAGGCACGTCCGTCCCGCGCCTGATGCAGGAGGCACGTCCGTCCTGAGGTAGGCTGCCGCGCCATGTCGGTCCCGTTCGAGCTCGGTGGGCGTCGCGTGCTCGTGATGGGCGCCTCCTCCGGCGTGGGGCGCGCCGTGGCGGCGTGCGCGGCGGCGGCCGGGGCGCGCGTCGCGCTGTCGGCGCGGCGGCGGGATCGCCTCGAGGAGACCGCCCGCGCCCTCGTGGCCGACGGCGCCGAGGCGCACGCCGTTCCCTGCGACGTGACCCGGGAGGACGACTGCCGGCGCGGCGTGGCGGAGGCGATCGCGACGCTCGGCGGCCTCGACGCCCTGGTCTACGCCTCGGGCATCTCGCCGCTCTGCATGCTCGCGGAGGCCGGGCAGGGCGACTGGCGCGAGGTGCTCGACGTGAACCTGATCGGGGCGTCGCTGGTGACGGCCGCCGCGACGCCGGCCCTCGCCGAGAGCCGCGGCCGGGCGGTCTACGTGGGCTCCTACAGCGAGCGCCAGACGCTGCCGGGGATCGGCCTCTACAGCGTCTCGAAGAGCGCGCTGGCGGCGCTGATCGAGGGCTGGCGCCTGGAGCAGCCCGCCGTCGACTTCACGCGCGTGGTGCTCGGCAACACCGCCGACACCGAGTTCGCGCGCGCCTGGGGACCGGAACGCACGGCCTCGATCACCCGGCTCTGGGTCGAGCGCGGCCTGTTTCCCGCCCCCAACATGATGCCGCTCGCGCACGCGGCGGAAGCGATCTGCGCGGTCCTGGCGCTACGCGGCTTCGTCGACGAGATCGGCGTCATGCCGAGGCCGAGCGACCACCAGGTCGAGACCTGAGGCCGCGGCGCGCGCGGCGGCGGGAGACGTGGTGGAGCTGAGGGGAGTCGAACCCCTGACCTCGTGAATGCCATTCACGCGCTCTCCCAACTGAGCTACAGCCCCACGGGTCCGCGGAGGCTACCGGCGTCCCCCACCGGCGCAAGACCAGCGGATTCCGGATGGTATGTTGCGGCCGCGCCGGAGTGGCGGAATCGGCAGACGCAGGGGACTCAAAATCCCCCGGCCCGCAAGGGCCATGTGGGTTCGACTCCCACCTCCGGCACCGCCCGATTGCGCAGCCCCGTGACGCGATTTACCGTGGGCGCCATCCGGCCCGCGGGGAATGAATCCCCGGGCGCCGGCCGCGTCGAAGACCCCGAAGCCGAGACCCCCGAATCCAAGGAGAGAGAGAGATGCGCAAGAGCGTTCGCAGCCTGGCCCTCGGGAGCGCCCTGCTGTTCGCAATCGGTCTGGTGTTCGCGAGCCCGGCCTTCGCCGACTGCGAGGGGATGCGGGAGTTCACGGGCCTGCTCCAGGACGTGAAGAAGGGCAAGAAGGGTCGTTTCGTGGTGGACAACCGCCAGGGCGACAAGGTGAAGTTCGTCCGGGACGCGACCAGCGTCGTGGTGGACGAGCGCCCGACGGACAAGAAGAAGGAAGAGTGGGACGATCTCTCCAACGGCGACTACGTCTCGGTGTGCTGGAAGTTCACCGACAACCCGCGCAAGGCGTACAAGGTCCAGGTGCGCCCGGAGCCCGCGGACAACGCCGAGGACAACTAGGCGTCGGTGGCGCCCCGGCGGCGCCCCAACCGCGTCCGCGAAGCGTCGATCCCTGGGTTCGCGCTCGCCCATCCCGGGCACTACCGTCTCGGAGATGGGCGAGGCGCCGCTTCATCCCGAACAGTACGAGCGCTACCGCCGGCACCTGAGCCTGCCGGAGTTCGGGCTCGAGGGGCAGCAGCGGCTGCTCGCCGGCAGCGTCCTGCTGATCGGGGCCGGCGGGCTCGGTTGTCCGCTCGCGCAGTACCTGGCGGCCGCCGGCGTCGGGCGGCTCGGCCTGGTCGACTTCGACGTGGTCGAGGTCTCGAACCTCCAGCGCCAGGTGCTCTACGGCAGCGCCGACCTCGGGCGCCCCAAGGTCGAGGTCATGCAGGAGCGCATCCACGCCCAGAACCCCGACGTCGAGGTGCAGACGTTCCGCGAGCGTCTCAGCTCGGAGAACGCGCTCGGGCTGTTCCGGGATTTCGACGTCGTGATCGATGGCACCGACAACTTCCCCACCCGCTACCTCTCGAACGACGCCTGCGTGCTGCTCGGCAAGCCGAACGTCTACGGGGCGATCCTGCGCTTCGAAGGCCAGGCCTCGACCTTCGATGCGCGGCGCGGGCCCTGCTACCGCTGTCTGTTCCCGGAGCCGCCGCCGCCGGGCAGCGTGCCCTCGTGCGCGGAGGGCGGCGTGCTCGGCGTGCTGCCCGGCATCATCGCGATGATCCAGGCGACCGAGGCCGTGAAGCTGCTGACCGGCGTGGGCGAGCCGCTGCTCGGGCGCTTCCTCCACTACGACGCGCTCGCCATGCGCTTCGACGAGTTCCGCTTCGAGAAGGATCCGGCGTGCCCGGTCTGCGGCGAGCAGCCGAGCGTGACCGAGCTGATCGACTACGAGGGCTTCTGTGGTGTTCCGCGGGAGGAGGGCACGGCGTTGGTCGAGATCTCCGCGGTCGAGCTCCAGGCGCTCCGCCAGCGGGGCGAGCCGCACCTGCTGCTCGACGTACGCGAGCCGGCCGAGTGGGAGACGGCGAGGATCGAGGGAGCGACGCTCGTGCCCCTGGGCCAGCTTCCCGCCCGGCTTCCCGAGCTCGCGGACTGGAAGGACCGCCGCGTGATCGCCCAGTGTCATTCGGGCGTGCGCAGCGCCCGGGCCTGCGAGATCCTGCGCGAGGCGGGCTTCACCCGGGTCGAGAACCTCGTCGGCGGCATCGACGCGTGGTCGCTCACGGTGGACCCGGACGTCCCGCGCTACTGAGAGGAGAGCGCTCCCTTGGCGAAGGCGAAGATCCCGGACCCGCTGACGCGGCGTCACCTGATCGAGGGGACGCTCGATCCGACGCGCGCAGGCGCGATCGCCGATGCGTACCTCGGCGCGGAGCGCGCCCAGGAGGCGGTCGCGTTCCTGGCGCGGTCCGAGGCCACGGACGCGCTCGAGGCGCTCTGGCAGCAGGCGGTGGCCGCCGGCGACGCCTTCCTGCTGCGCGAGGTCGCCGCGGCCCTGAAGCGCGCACCCGACGCCGAGACCTGGCAGCGGCTGGCCGAGGCCGCCGACGCAGCGGGCAAGGATCGCTACGCTGCCGAAGCGCGCCGCCAGGTGGCGCGCCTCGCCGAGGCGTAGGGGGATCGATGGCGTTGCGGTGTCTGGTGGTACGAGGGCTCGTGAAGGAGGTGGAGGAGGATCTCAACAAGTTCCTCGCCAACCACGAGATCAACGTGCTGCACATGGCCCAGAGCGAGCACGGCGAGTACATCAGCATCACCCTGATCTACGAGGACCTCGCGCCCCTCTCCTGAGGCCCGCACGGCCGCCGGCCCGAGGCCCCTGCCCCCATGTCCGAGGACGCGATCCGGATCGAGAACGCGCGTGCCCACAACCTGAAGGGCGTGTCGTGTCGAATCCCGGTCGGCAGGCTCACCGTGGTGAGCGGCGTCTCGGGCTCGGGAAAGTCGAGCCTCGCCTTCGACACGCTCTACGCCGAGGGGCAGCGGCGCTACGTCGCCTCGCTCTCGACCTACGCGCGCCAGTTCCTGGAGCGTCTGCCCCGGCCGGCGGTGGACCGCATCAGCAACCTGCCGCCCGCGATCGCGATCGAGCAGCACAACCGGGTCAGCAACGCGCGCTCGACGGTGGGCACCGCCACCGAGATCCTCGACCACCTGCGCCTGCTGTTCGCGCGGGTCGGGGAAACGCGTTGCTGCGGCAAGCCCGTGCGCCCGGGCACCGTGGAGGGCGTGACGGAACGGCTGCTGGAGCAGTACGCCGGAGGCCGCGTCACGCTCAGCGCGCCGCTTCCGCGGCGGCGCGGGGAGACGCCCAAGGCGCTGCGCGAGCGCCTGGCGCGCGAGGGCTACACGCGTCTGCTCGCGGCGGACGGCGCGCTCCTCGACGTCACCGAGATCCCCCTGAAGGCGCTTCGGGAGGCGATGGGTCACGCGGAGCTCGTGATCGATCGCGTCGCCGTCGGGCCGGAGGCGCGCGCCCGCGTCGCCGAGGCGGTGGCGGCGGCGTTCGCCCGGGAGGGAGAGGTGCGGGCCACGACCCCGGCCGGCGAGCGACGCAGCCATCGCGCCGGCTTCGCCTGCGAAGAGTGCGGCCGGCGCCATCCGACGCCGGAGCCGGCGCTGTTCTCCTTCAACAGCCCGCTCGGCGCCTGCGAGGCCTGCCACGGCTTCGGTCGAACGCAGGCGCTCGACCTCGAGCGCGTCGTGCCCGACCCGGAGCGCACCCTCGCGGGTGGGGCGATCGCGCCGTTCCAGACGCCCAGCGGCCGGGGCTGCCAGCGGGACCTGATGAAGGCGGCGAAGGCTGCCCGCATCCCGACCGGCGTGCCGTGGCAGGCCCTCGACGCCGCGCAACGCGCCTGGGTCGTCGAGGGGGACGAGGACGACTGGTACGGCGTGCGCGGCTACTTCGAGTACCTGGAGTCGCGGCGCTACAAGGTGCAGGCACGCGTCACCATCGCGCGCTATCGGCGCTTCGACCCCTGCGAGCGCTGCGGCGGCACCCGGCTGCGACCGGAGGCGCTCTGCGTGTTCGTGGGCGGACGCTCGCTCGGCGAGATCGCGCGCCTCTCGATCGCCGAGCTCGAGGACTGGCTCGCCGGCCTCACGCTCGACCCGGCCGGGGCGGCACGCGGCGGGCGCCTGCTGGCCGGGCTCCGGGCGCGGGTGGGTACCGCGCGCGAGGTGGGGCTCGGCTACCTCTCGTTGGAACGCCAGGTGCGCACCCTCTCCGGCGGCGAGGCGCAGCGCATCCAGCTGGCGACGGCGCTGGGCGGGGCGCTCACCGGCACGCTCTACGTCCTCGACGAGCCGTCCGTCGGGCTCCACGCCCGCGACGTCGACCGGCTGCTGCGCGTGCTGCATGCGATCCGGGACCAGGGCAACACGGTCGTCGTCGTGGAGCACGCGGCCGAGATCGTGCGCGCCGCCGACCACGTCATCGATCTGGGCCCGGGGGCCGGGCGGCACGGCGGCGAGGTCGTGGCGGAGGGCCCGGTCGCGGCGCTCGAGCGCTCGGAGGCGTCGCTCACGGGGCAGCTGCTGGCGGGCCGGTTCCAGGTCTCGCGCAAGCCGCGGCCCGAGGCGCGCGGCTTCCTGCGCCTCCTCGGCGCGACGGCGCACAACCTCGATGACGTGGACGTCGACATCCCGCTCGGCCAGCTCGTGGTGGTGACGGGCGTCTCCGGGGCGGGCAAGACCAGTCTGGTGCGGTCGGTGCTGGTGGGCCAGCTGCGCCGCGACCCCGAGCGCGGGGCCTGTCGTGCACTCGAGGGGGCCGAGCAGATCGACGAGGTCGTGCTCGTCGAGCCGACGCCGCCCGCGCGCAGCCTGCGCTCGAACCCGGCCACGCTGTCCAAGGCCTTCGACGGCATCCGCCGCCGTCTGGCGGCCACGCCGGAGGCGCGTCGTCAGGGGCTCACGGCCGGATGGTTCTCCTTCAACGTGGCGGGCGGTCGCTGCGAGGCCTGTGAGGGAAGCGGCGAGACCGTCGTCGACATGCAGTTCCTCGAGGACGTGCGCATCCCGTGCGAGAGCTGCGGGGGGCGCCGCTACCGCAAGGAGGCCGAGGCGATCCGGCTCGAGGGCCGCAGCGTGAGCGAGCTGCTCGACCTCACCATCGAGGAAGCGCGCGTGCTCTTTGCGGGGGACGCCGCGATCGCCGGGCGGCTCGAGCCCTTCGCGCGGGTGGGCCTCGGCTATCTGGCGCTCGCACAGCCGCTCTCGACGCTGTCCGGCGGAGAGCTCCAGCGTCTGCGCGTGGCGATGGCGCTCGGGGCGGAGCGCCCCGGCTCGAAGGGAGGCTCCGCCTCGCGGGGGCTCTACGTGCTCGACGAGCCGACCACGGGTCTGCACGCGAGCGAGGTGCAGGTGCTGCTCGACTGCCTCGAGGAGCTGCTCGACGGCGGCGCCAGCGTGATCGTGGTCGAGCACAACCTCGACGTGATCCGGCTCGCCGACCACGTGATCGACCTCGGCCCCGAGGGCGGACCGGGCGGCGGGCGCATCGTCGCCGAGGGGCCGCCCGAGGCGATCGCGGCCGCGCGCCGCAGCCACACGGGGAGGGCGCTAAGGGCGGTGCTCCCGGCGTGACGGAAGCCGCGCCGCCGGTGCCCCGCCCGGTCGGCGCCGTCACCCTCACGCTGCTGGCGTGGGCGACGGCCACGATCTTCTGGGCCGCCCTGGTCGCAGCCGCCGGCCACTGGGTCGCCCTCGCGGTGGGCCTCGTCGCCGGCTACGGCGGGATCGGCACGCTCGCCGCGCGCAGCGTGCCTCCCCCCGCCGACGCCCGCATCGGCCTGCGCGGCTTCGCGCCCTCCCACGTGGCCGCGCTGGCGCTGCTGCTGCCGGCGGTGCTCCTGACCAGCGAGATCGACAACTGGGTGCGGCCCCTGGTCCCGCCGCTCGCCCCGCCCGCCGAGGGCGCGCCCCCGCCCCCGGACGCGGAGCTGCTCCCCTACCTGGCGATCGAGTTCGCCATCGCAAGCGTGCTGCTGCGCCCGGTGCTCGAGGAGTTCTTCTTCCGCGGCGTGGTCCAGCAGGGCGTCGTCCAAGCGCTCGGCCCACGGCGCGGGGTCGCCCTCACCACGCTCTGCTTCGCGCTGGCGGCGGGTGGCTTCGCCCTGCCCATGGGTCCCGAGCTCGCGGCGTCGGCCGCGGCCCAGGCGCTCTTCCTCGGCCCCCTGCTCGGCCTGCTCCGCCTCTCCAGCGGGTCCGTCCTCTCGCCGATGCTGGCCCAGATCGGCCTCGCGGTGACCGGCACGCTGGCCGTGGCCGCCCGCGAGACGCTCCCCATCCCGGGCTTCAACACCGAGGACGGCCACACCCCGCTGGCCTGGCTGCTCCCCGCCGCGCTCTCGGTCGCCGCCGCGGTGTGGGTGTGCGCGCGGGAGCGGCGACCGCTGCCGCCCGGGTCGGTCGCCTAGCGGGCCGGCGCCAGGAGCGACGTCGCCTCGGCCACGGCGGTCGCGACGCGCTCCGCCG
>JBFIYM010000003.1:0-56111 GCA_041605395.1 Myxococcota bacterium
AAGGTCGTGCGGTTGGCGCGCTCGACGGCCTCCTCGACGTTCCGGTAGGGCAGCACGGGGAGCGCGGGGCCGAACTGCTCCTCGTCCACGATGCGCACCCCTTCGGCCAGGTCGGCGAGGATGGTCGGCTGGTAGAAGTAGCCCTTGCCGCCCAACGGGGCGCCGCCGGCCGCAACGCGCGCCCCGTTCCTGCGTGCGTCGTCGACCAGCTCCGATACGCGCTCGAACTGCGGCCGGTTGTTGAGCGGGCCCATCTGGACCCCCTCCTCGAAGCCGTCCCCGACCTTCACGCCGCCCGCCAGCGCGGCGAGCCGATCGACCAGCGGTGTGTAGAGCTTCTCGGGCACGTAGACGCGCTTGATGGCGCTGCACACCTGGCCGCAGTTCTGGAAGGCGCCCCAGAAGAGCTTCTCGGCCACCGCATTGACGCTGACGTCGTCGAGCACGATGGCGGCGTCGTTGCCGCCGAGCTCGAGGGTCAGGCGCTTGAGATCGGGGGCGGCTGCGGCGGCCACCTTCTTGCCCGTCTCGGTGGAGCCGGTGAAGGAGATCTTTCGCGGCACGGGATGCGAGGTCATCCAGGCGCCGAGCGCGTCGCCTCCCGAGACGACGTTCAGCACGCCCGGCGGCAGCACCTCCCGAAGCACGGCGCCGAGCGCCAGCGTGGTGAGCGGCGTGAAGGGCGAGGGCTTGATCACGACCGTGTTCCCGGCGAGGAGCGCCGGCGCGATCTTCCACACGCCGAGCAGCAGCGGGAAGTTCCAGGGCGTGATGGCAGCGACCACGCCGAGCGGCCGACGGTGCACCTCGATGCGGCTCTCGGGCGTGTCGACCAGCACCTCGACGGGGATCTCGAGCGTCGCCGTGAACTCGAACCAGGCGGCCGAGCCCATCACCTCGCCGAAGGCGTCCTTCATGGGCTTGCCCTGCTCGCGCACCAGGATCGGCGCGAGCTCTGCAGCCTTTGCCTTGATCGCCTCGGCGCAGGCGCGGAGCGCCTCGCGGCGCTTCTCGAGATCGGCCTGCCAGGGGCGGAGCGCGGCCCGGGCCGTCTCCATCGCGGCGTCGAGCTGCGCGCGGCTCGCGTCGGGCGCCTCGGCGAAGACGTCGCCCGTCGCGGGGTTGATCACGCCGAAGCGCTCGCTGGCGGCGACGGCCTTGCCGTCGATGGTCAGGGTGAAGTCGCTCATCGGGTCCTCCCGTCGGTTCCTCGAGGGTAGTCCCTATCCCGCCGTCGGGAAGCTGCCGTCCGACGGGCGGGGCGGAGCGGCGCGCGCGCCGGCGTCGAGGCCGAGCCCGTGCTCGCGGCAGTGGGCCTCGATGGCCGCGAGGAAGCGCTCGCCGAAGGCGGCGCGCTTCTTCTCGCCGATGCCGCGAATCGCGAGGAGCCGCCCTTCGCTGCTCGGGCGGATGCGTGCGAGCTCCTCGAGCGTCACGTCGCCGAAGACGATGTAGGGGGGAACGCCGAGCTCCTCCGCGATGTCGCGCCGCAGCGCCCGCAGCACCTCGAAGAGGGCGCGCTCAGGGTCGGCGAGCGCCGCGGCCGGGGCCGCGCCCCGCTTGCCGCGCCGGCCGCGCGCGGGCCTGGCGGCGCTGCCGACGGCCTCCACGAGCACGGCGTTGCGCTCGTCGCGCAGCACCTCCCAGGAGCCGGCGGTGAGCTGCAGCACGGGGTACTCGCCGTCGCTCCGCTCGAGGTCGTCCGCCTCGATCAGCTGCTCGACGAAGCTCCCGAGGCGCTGCGCCGAGACGTCGGACAGCGCGCCGAAGGTCGGGAGCTGGTCGTGCCCGCGGGCCTGCACCCGCTCGGTCGCGCGACCGCGCAGCACGTCGATCACGTGCCCCGCGCCGAACGCCTGCCGCGTCCGCGCGACGGCGGAGAGGATCTTCTGCGCCGTCACGTGCGCGTCCGCGACCGGGACGAGCTCGCCGAGGCAGACGTCGCAGGCGCCGCAGGACTCCTTCTCGTAGGCCTGCCCGAAGTACTCGGAGAGCGCCCGATGTCGGCACGCCACGCGGCTCGCGAGCTTCTGCATCTGGGCGAGCAGCATCATCTGCGCGGCCATCACCTCGGGCTCGGCCGTGCCCTCCGCCGCGCTCCGCGCCGCGAGGCTCCGCCAGCGCGCCGCGTCGCTGCCGGCGTGGAGCAGCAGGCACTCGGCCGGGAGGCCGTCGCGGCCCGCGCGCCCGGTCTCCTGCTGGTAGTGCTCGATGCTCTTCGGCAGCGCCGCGTGCGCGACGAGCCGCACGTCGCCGCGGTCGATGCCCATCCCGAACGCCACCGTGGCGACGACCACGCGCAGCCGCTCGGCGCGGAAGTGCTCGCTGACGCGGGTGCGGGTGACGGGGTCGAGACCCGCGTGGTAGGCGGCCGCGTCGACACCCCGCTGGCGCAGGCCCTCGGCGAGCTGCTCGGTGTCCCGCCGGGCGATGCAGTAGACGATGGCGGCGCCACCCGGATGCCGCTCGAGCGCGGCCGTGATCTGCTGGAGCCGGTCGAGACGCGGCAGCACGCGATAGGTCAGGTTCGGTCGGTCGAACACCCCGACGAGCCGCACCGGCTCCGCGAGACGGAGCTCGCGCGCGATGTCGTCCTGCACCCGCGGTGTCGCGGTCGCGGTGAACGCATGGAACGGCACGCCGGGGAAGCGCTCGCGCAGCAGCCCGAGCTGCCGGTACTCCGGCCGGAAGTCGTGGCCCCACTGGCTGATGCAGTGCGCCTCGTCGATCGCGAACGCGCCGACCTCGCACGCTCCCAGCCAACGCAGGAAGCCATCGTTCATCAGGCGCTCGGGCGCGACCATCAGCAGCCGCAGCCGGCCGCCTTCGAACGCGCGTCGCACCTCGGCCTGCTCCGCGCCCGGAAGGTTCGAGTGGAGCGCCGCGGCCGGATAGCCGGCCAGGCGCAGCCCCGCGACCTGGTCCTGCATCAGGGCGATGAGCGGCGAGACGACGACGCTCGCGCGCTCGCTCACGAGGGGCGGCACCTGGTAGCAGAGTGACTTGCCGCCCCCCGTCGGAAGCACGGTCAGCGCGTCGCGCCCGGCGAGCGCCGCCTCGATCGCCTCGCGCTGGAGCGGCCGCAGCGACGCGAAGCCCCAGGTCCGCTCGATCACGGCGTCGATGGCGGCGGCGTCGGACACGGCGCGGGAGTGTAGGCAGGCCCCAGGGAACCGCCCGCTCAGCGGCGGAGGTTCAGGGGCGGGCGGCACCGAGCACGAGGCGTTCCCCCGAAGCGTCGAGGGTGACGAGAGCGATCTCCCGCGGCGCCAGCTTCGTCTCCCGATCGAGATGCAGCGGCGGACGTCGGGCGCCCCCTTCGATCTCCTCGCGAAACTCGACCTCGATCCGATGCGGCCCCGGCGCGACCGGGATCTCCTCGAAGACGTAGAGCGGCCGGTCGCCACGAGCACCGGCCGGCTCCTGGACGGAGTCCCGCACGATCGTGCCATCGAGGCGGACGAGCAATCGGAACGGGGTGTGGCGACGTTCGCAGATCTCGTCCATGCGCATGTGCGGGGGCAGCGCCGCCAGCTCTTCGGCAGTCGGCTTCCGGCAGGCGCGGAGGGGCTCGGAGACGGTGCGCCAGGAGAGGCGGATGAGCGCTTCGCCTTCGCCGTGCACCTGCCACGGCCACTGCGAAGCCAGCACCATCAGCGCCATGAGCGCGAGCGCCAGCAGGCCGCCGAGGATGCGCGTCACCGCGCTCACGACGCCCCCTCGCCGCTCGCCGTGGTCGCGCACTCGGCTTCGGGCAGGTCGGGAGCGAGCGGCTGCCTCCCGAGGGCTTGCACCTCGGCGCGTAGCGCCTCGAGCGCGGTCCGGACGCGTCGCGCCTCGCCCTCGGCGGCGTGGACCAGGCGCACGCGCCGGCGGTCCACGCGCTCCTGGAGCTCGGCCTCGCGCCCCTCGAAGAGGCGTTGCGCGAGCCAGGTCGCGCCCTCCCGGCTGGTGCAGTCGCGCGGCGGACACGCCGCCACGAGCACGCCCGCGGCGCCACCGCGCAGCAGGGCCTCCACGACCGAGGTATGGAGATTCCCGCCGCAGCCCACGGGGAGGACCGGTGCGCCCTCGACCTCGTGCCGCGCAGCCAGGCCGCCCGCACCCCTGCGGCACGCCACGAGGACGACCTCGTCGCGCGTCTCGAGACGCTCGGCCGCGAAGGCCCGCGCGGCCGCGAGCTGCTCGCGGCCCGTGCGTCCCGGGGGCCCGACCGCCATCGGCGCACAGGAGGCCGCGCACACGCCGCACGAGACGCAGCGCGCAGGGTCCACGTGCGCCGCCAGTCCGGTGGGGTTGGTCGTGACGGGCAGCATCGTGATGGCGTCGAACGGACAGTCGATCGCACACTGCTCGCAGCCCGTGCAGAGGTTGGGGTCGACGAAGCTCGGCGCGGGGCGATCGGCCTCTCGCGGTCGCGTCCACCAGGGAACCGAGAGAACCAGGGCGGCGCCCAACGTGAACGCGATCCAGCTCGCGCCCGGGCCCATCGCGCGGCTCACCGGCAGCCAGAAGGAGTAGAGCCAGTCGACCGGGACCGGGCCCGGAAGGCGATCGAGGGCGGCCGGCGGGCCGAGCGGAGCCGGCGCCACGATCGAGGCGAGGAACAGGAGAGACAGGGTGGCCCCGGTGAGCGCGCGCGGGGGCAGCAGCACGGGCCGGGCGATCCGAGAGACGTGGAGCCAGAGGCCGAGCGCCATCCCGATCGGAAGCGCGATGTGGGCGAAGAGGTTCAGGAAGAAGAACGCGCTCGGAATCGGCCGATCGCCCACGAAGGCGCGCCCGATCGGCTCCGAGAAGATCGGGAGCGCGTCGAGCAGGCGAGCGCCCTCCTCGGCGAGGAGCTGGCCGTGCGCGTCCCACACCATGACGTAGCCGGTCCACCCGCACACGAAGGTCAGGAACAGGAGCGTCACGCCCGAGACCCAGGCCAGCGCGCGCGGTCCCCAGCTCCGCCCCTGCACGAGCATGCGAAAGCCGTGGAGCACGCCCGCCACGACCGCGAGGTCCGCCGCGTAGCGATGAAGCGCCCGGATCCAGCGGCCGGAGAGCCACTGCGCGTCGATGCGTTCGATCGACTCGAAGGGGCCGCCGATGCGGTAGAAGAGCAGCAGGTAGAGGCCCGTCACCAGCATCACCGCGAAGGCGAGCAGGACGAGGGCACCCGACTGGTGCAGCGGGTTCCCGCGCCAGCCGTGGAGCCGCTGGAACACCACGTCGGCAGCGGCCAGGGGCCGGCGCAGGAGATCGAGAGCGGACGCCATGCGGGGGCGGAGTCTTGCGGGGCCGGTGCGGGACGCAACGCGGCGGGGCGCCCCGGCGCTGGGGCGCGATGCCTCTACCGGATTGCCCCAGCCCCTTCCCGTCGGCGCAGCGGAGCGGCACGCGGCGTGCAGTCGCACCGGGCGGAGGTGCCCGTGGTGGATCCGAACGAGCCCGAGTCGAACGAACGTGTCCCGCTGGGCCAGCGGCTGCTGGACCGTCCCTTCCTTCTCCTGATCGCGTCGATCGTGGTGATGTTCGTCTTCTACACCGGCTGGGGAATGGTCGAGATCGCCTCGCTCGGGGATGCACCCCTGCCGTAGCGCCGGGCCGACGACGCGATCGCAGAGCCGACACCCCGCGACGGAGGAGAGCACGGGATGTACCGCACCGGAATCGAGGCACCCCAGGGCATCTGGTGGAAGCCGGTCCACCGCAGCGAGAAGGTCTGGGTCACCATCGCATTCGTCTGGTGTCTCGTGTTGTTCGCGATGATGCCGCTCTGGCACCTGCGCGGCGGGCAGAACCCGTCGGGCATCCGCCATCGGGTCGAGCCCGAGGCTTTCCGGGCACGCGTGAACGAGTTCATCGCCGAGTACCAGGTCGACACCGACCAGGGAATGCCCGTGGTGGCGCCGCCGCCTGGGAGCCACATCTACCTGCAGGCCCAGATGTGGATGTGGCTGCCGGTGCTGCGGCTCGAGGAGAGCGCGGAGTACGTGCTCCATCTCTCCTCCGTGGACGTGAACCACGGCTTCAGCCTGTTCCCGCTGAACGTGAACTTCCAGGTCGTGCCCGGTTACGACTACGGGCTGCGCGTGAAGCCCACCCAGAGCGGGGAGTTCCAGATCCTCTGCAACGAGTTCTGCGGCGTCGGCCATCACCTGATGGTGGGCAAGGTGATCGTGGTTCCGGCCGGCTCCGGCGCCCCGGGAGCGGCGCGATGAGCAGCCGAACTTGTCCGACGACGGGCCTCCAGGTGCATGCCACGGCCGACGCCTTGATCAAGTCGCACGCCGTCGCCGCGACGGTGGCGCTGCTCGTCGGCGGCGTGGCCGCGCTCCTCGTGCTGCTCACGCGGTGGCAGGCCGTCCACCTCCTCGACGCGGTGTGGTTCTACCGGCTGCTGACCGTGCACGGCATGAACATGCTGATCTTCTTCATCATCTTCTTCGAGATGGCGGTGCTCTACTTCGCTTCCGCCGTCCTGCTCTCGTCTCGCGTGCCCGCACCGAAGGTCGGCTGGGCCGCCTTCGGCCTGATGGTGGTAGGCACGCTCCTGGTCGAGTGGACCATGTGGACCGGTCAGGCCGACGTGCTCTTCACGTCCTACGTGCCGCTGCGCGCCGCTCCCAACTTCTACCTGGGCGTGATCCTGTTCGCGGTGGGTGCGCTCGTCGTGGTCGGCCAGTTCTTCGCGACCCTCGTGGTCGCGAAGCGCGAGCGCACCTACACCGGCTCGGTGCCGCTCGTGACCTTCGGCGCGCTCACCGCCGCCATCATCGCGGCCGTGACGCTGCTGCACGGCGCCCTGGTCTACATCCCCACCTGGCTCTGGTCGATGGGAATGATGCAGATCGACCCGCAGTGGTACCGGCTGGTCTGGTGGGGCCTCGGCCACTCCTCCCAGCAGATCAACGTCGCCGCCATGGTGTCGATCTGGTACCTGCTCGGCGCCTTCACCGTCGGCGCGGTGGTGCTGAACGAGAAGGTGAGCCGCGTCGCGTTCGTCCTCTACATCCTGTTCATCTCGATGGCGTCGGCGCACCATCTGCTGGTGGACCCCGGCATGGGGCCGGCCTGGAAGGTCTGGAACACCAGCTACTTCATGTACATGGCCGTGCTCGCGAGCATGATCCACGGCTTCACCGTGCCGGCCGGGGTCGAGGTGGGACAACGCCTGCGCGGAGCGGGCCGCGGCCTCTTCGACTGGCTGCGCCACGCGCCGTGGGGCGACCCCGGCTGGAGCTCCCTGGTCTTCTCGATCACCGTGTTCGGCTTCGTGGGCGGCATCACCGGCGTCACCTTCGGCACCGAGCAGATCAACATCATCGCGCACAACACGCTGCGGATTCCCGGGCACTTCCATGCCACCGTCGTGAGCGGCACGGCCCTCGCCTTCATGGGCGTCACCTACTACGTGATCCCGCTGATCTTCCGGCGCGAGGTGTCCTTCTTCCGGCTGGCCAGGATCCAGCCCTACCTGTTCGCGATCGGCATGCTGGTCTTCTCGATCGCGATGACGTTCGCCGGCACGTTCGGCGTGCCGCGGCGGCACTGGGACATCACCTTCTCGGGCGCGCCGTTCATCGCCCAGTTCTCCCCGGCCGTGGACGTGGTGATGGCCGTGACGGCGCTCGGCGGCCTGCTCGGCATCGTGGGCGGCGCGATCTACATCCTGGTGACCGTCCACTCCGTGTTCTTCGGCCGCCGGCTCGCGCCCGACGAGAGCGGCGTGGGCGCGGTCGGCAAGGGCCTGCCGCTCGGCATCGTGAAGCCGCCCCGCGCGCTCGGCCCTGGCGACGACGACAGCGCCCTGCCGGCGACACCGGTCGGCCCGGTTCCGGGAACGATGGTCCTGGTGGGCGTCTTCCTCGTGGCCTTCGTCGTCTACTACTTCGTGAACTGGAAGCTCCTCTCCGTGGTGTGGCAGGTCGGCTGATGGCGTCCGCGAGCGTGCTCGTGTCACGGAGAGACGGCGCGGCGGCGCTCGGGGCCCTGGCCTTCCTGGTCGTCGTCAGCGCCGCGTGGTGGGCGCTCGCCCTCTGGCCGACGCCGGGCGAGACCCCCGCCTGGCTCGCGCGCGCCCGCTACATCTGCTTCAACGCCGGCCCGAGCGGGCTGCCGGACGCCTCGGGCTGGCTGCTCCTGATCGGGCAGCCGCTCGGCATGCTCGCCGTGCTCATGGCGATCTGGGGCGACGCGGTTCGGAGCGGGCTGCGACGTGTCCTCGCCCGGCCCGCGGGCCGGCTCGCGCTCGGCGCCTGCGCGCTCCTGCTGCTGACCGGTCTGATGGCGGCGGCCGCTCGCGTGGCGACTGCCCAGAACGAGCCGCCCCCGTTCGCGACGACGAGCGGGTCCGTACCGGACACGTACCCCCGGCTCGACCGACCCGCCCCGGATCTCGGGCTGGTGGACCAGTCGGGGGCCCGCGTCGACCTCGAGACGTTGGACGGCCGGCCCGCCCTCGTGACCTTCGCGTTCGCCCACTGCGAGACGGTGTGCCCGGCCGTGGTGCGCGAGGTGGTGCAGGCGCAGGAGCGCCTGCGTGGCGCGGGCGATCCGGCCCGGACGCCTCGCGTGGTGGTCGTGACGCTCGACCCCTGGCGCGATACGCCCTCGCGCCTCCCGACGTTGGCGACGAACTTCGGCCTCGGCGCCGACGCCTTCGTCCTCTCGGGCACGGTCGACGAGGTCAACGCCGCCCTCGATCGCTGGGGCGTGGCGCGGCAGCGGGACGAGCGGACCGGCGAGGTGGCCCATCCGCCGCTGGTCTACCTCCTCGACGCCGAGGGCCACATCGCATACGCCTCGACCGCAGGCGGAACCGAAGCGCTCGTGGAGCTGCTCGGTCGGATCTGAGAGCCCGTTCCTTGGCCCTGGCCGACGATCTGGGCCAGCATCCGCTCCAGCGCTGAGCCCGGATCGGCGCTTCGCGCGAGCGGGGAATCGTGTTCTACGGCTGGCGGATGGTCGGCGTCGCCTTCTACGCGCACCTGGTCGCGTCGGGCCTCGGCTTCTACGCGCTGCCGCGGCTGCTGGTGCCGCTGGCGGAGGAGCTCTCCGACGGGCAACGCGCCGGGGTGGCGCTGCTCACGGCCGCGATGAGCGTCCCGGGCGTCGTCGTCGGCCCGCTCGTGGGCCGGGCGCTCACGCGCTTTCCGCTGCGCACCGTGATGCCCTGCGGCGCGGCCGTTCTGGTCGTGGGCTTCCTGGCCGCCTCCCAGGCCACCCGGCTCTGGCACCTGGTCGTCGTGTACGCCACGGTGGTGCCGATCGCCGTGAGCGCGCTCAGTGCGATTGGCGCCAACGCGCTGGTCGGCAACTGGTTCGACCGCCGCCGCCCCCTCGCGCTCGGTCTCTCCCAGTTCGGGCTGTCGATCGCCGGCGCCGTGATGACCTTCTTCATCAGCTGGACGCTCGCGCAGGGCGGCTGGCGCGGGACGTACCTGTGGTTCGCCGGCATCGCATTCGTCTCGGCGCCGCTGCTCCGGCTCACCGTCTCCGACCGGCCGTCGGAGCGGGGCCTTCGGCCCGACGGCGCCACGGAGGGCCCGGAGGATCCGGCTTCGACGCGGCTCCCGACCCTCACCTTCGGCAGCGCCCTGCGCGACGCGCGCCTCTGGCTGATCGGCATGGCCGCCGGGCTCGCCTTCGCCGGCACCACGGGGCTGGTGCAGAACATCCACGCCTTCGCGACCGACGCAGGCTACGCGGACCGCGAGGCCGACACCGTGCTGGCCGTGATCTCGCTCTTCGCAGCGTTCGGAAAGCTCGTGTTCGGCTACCTCGGCATCCGCTTCGGGGAGCGCGCCACCTTCTGGATCGCGCTGCTCGGACAGGCGCTGGCGATGGCACTGCTGCCCATGGCCCGCACCTCGCTTCCGCTGCTGCTCGTGGCGGGCGCCGGCTTCGGCCTCACGCTCGGCGGCGTCATGCCGGCGCTCGCCGCACTGCTGGCCCGCATCTACGGGGCGGCCGGCTTCGGCCCGGTGATGGGGTACCTCGCACCGATGCTGGTCCCCTTCCAGATGTTCGGCGCCCCGATCGCTGCCGGCGTCCACGACTGGACGGGGAGCTACGACCCCGCGATCTACGGCTTCGCCGTCGGCTGCCTCGCGGCCGCGGCGGCACTGCTCCCGGTGCGGCTGGCTCGAGCAGGCGGGCGCTGAGCCGGGGAGATCTTCTTCGGACCCGAGGCGCTCGCTACTCGAGGCCGAGGCGCTTCATCTTCTTGCGCAGCCCGTGGCGCGTGAGGCCGAGCGCTCGCGCTGCGTGGGTGCGGTTCCCGCCGCAATGCGCGAGCTCCGCCCGGATCGCCTGGAGCTCCAGCTGGGCGACCCGGTCCCGAAGCTCGCCCATCGCGTAGAGAGGCGGGAGCTCGGTCCGGTCGTCCGGCAGGTGCTGGATCGAGATCGGCTCGTCGGGCTCCGCCATCGCGATCGCGCGCTCGACGAGGTTGCGCAGCTCGCGCACGTTCCCACGCAGGTCACGCTGTGCCAGCGCCTCGAGAAAGTCCTCACCCAGCGCCACGCGGCGGGCCAGGTCGGTGCCGAGCTGCTCGGCGAAGTGCTGTGCGAGGAAAGGGATGTCGACGCGACGTCGGCGCAGCGGCGGCAATTGGATGGTAACGGCGTTGATTCGGTAGAAGAGATCCGCCCGAAACGAGCCCTCCTCGATCGACTGCTCCAGGCTGCGATTCGTGGCGGACACCAGGCGCACGTCGACCCGGATGGCCTCGGTCTCCCCGAGTGGACGCAGCTCTCCGCTCTCGAGAACCCGCAACAGCTTCGTCTGCAGCGCGAGCGGCATGTCGCCGACTTCGTCGAGGAACAACGTCCCGCCGTGAGCCGCACGGAATAGACCACGATGCGAGCGTTCGGCGCCGGTGAACGAGCCCTTGCGGAAGCCGAACAGCTCGGCCTCGAGCATGGTTTCCGGCAGAGCCCCGCAGTTGAGCGCGACGAAGGGCCGCTCCGCTCTCGGACTGCGGGCGTGAATGGCCCGTGCCACCAACTCCTTGCCGGTGCCGGTCTCGCCGAGGATGAGCACGGAGGTACGGGTCGGACCGACCCGCGCGATCTCCTCGGTGACGTCCCGCATCGCACGGCTCACGCCGAGCAGCGCCAGGGCCGGACGATGCTCGGCGCGCGCGCTCCGCGCGACGCCCGGGTCGAGACGATCCAGCAGATAGCGCAGTGCGGGTACAGGGGCGGGATGCGACAGCAGCTGTAGGGGCCGTAGGCGTGAGAGCGCCGGCTCGAGGACCGCGTCGGGACATCCGTCCACGATCATCAACAGCGCATTCCCGGCCTGGAGGCTGCACAGGGGCTCGAGCGCCGCGAGGTCCCCGACCCTCGCGTCGCGGGGCAGACACAGCACCGCACAGACCGCGTCGAGATGTGGGCGGGGATCCTCGAGGTCGCGCGGCGCGACGTCGTGGACGTCCCGGTCTTCGCCGAGGAGCCGCCGGTAGTGCGCGCGGAGCGCCGCGTCCTCGGCGACGAGCAGGACGCTTCCCCGCTTCGCCTCGCTCAACCGCAGCCGACCGGGGGCAGCAGCAGCTCGAAGCGGGCGCCCCCGCCGAGCGACTTGCCGACCCGGATGCTCCCGCCGAGCTCTTCGACGATCTTCTGGACCACGGCCAGCCCGAGACCGATGCCGCGCGCCTTGCCGAAGGTCACGAAGGCGTCGAACAGCTGGTCTGCAATCTCGGGCGGGATGCCGGGGCCCGTGTCGCTCACCGCGAGAAGGGCGCTGCCGTCGGCGAGACGGGTCTCGATGCGCAGCACACCGCCCTCGGGCATGACGTCGAGCGCGTTGTCCACGAGATTGAGCAGCACGCGGCGGAGCCGTGCCTCGTCGAGCGATACGATCGCGCGGGACTCGAGATCGACCTCGAGCGCCACGCCGTAGCGAGAGGCACGCGCCGAAACACCGACCAGCGCAGCGTCCACGACGTCGTCGAGCGGTTCCGGGCGGCAACCTGCCTGCCCCTGGCTTACATGGGAGACCTCGAGAAGCTCACTGCACATGTGCTGGAGACGGTCTACCTCGTCGACCACCGTGCGACCCAACTCGACGAGAGAATCGTTCCCGGCGTCGCTGACGATCTCGGAACCCGCGCTGCGAATCGTCGTGAGGGGGCTGCGTAGGTCGTGCACGATCATGGCGATCATGCGTCCGATCGCCGCGAGGCGTTCCGAGGCGATGGTGCGCGCCTGCGAGTCGCGGAGCGCCGTCAGGGTCTCCTCGAGCTCCCGGTTCTTCGCGGTGACCAGCGTCAGCAGGCTGGCGTTCTCGCGCGCCAGGCGGACGCGCTGGAGGACGCCCGTCACCGCGGCCTGCAGGTCGGCCGGCAGACAGGGCTTGTGGAGGTATGCGTGAACGCGGCCCAGGTTGATGGCATCCACGCTCGCCTGGAGGTCCGTGTATCCGGTGAGCAGGATGCGCCCTACGGTGCCGTCGTGTTCGGCCACCATGCGAAGGAGCTCGATGCCGCTCATGCCGGGCATGCGCTGGTCGGAGATGACGAGATCGACGCCACCCCCCTGCACGAGCGCGAGCGCCTCCTCCCCGCGTTCCGCGTAGGACACGCGGGCCACGCGCCGCAGGGAGCGGACGATCAGCTCGAGGGCGCGGGGCTCGTCGTCGACCGCAACGATGTGGGGCAACGCGCTCATCCGGCTGGTCTATCGGCCGGCGCACTGCCGGCTTGAGGCGCATCCTCCGGGAGGCGGATGGGCAGATCGAGGATGAAGCAGGTGCCGCGCCCCGGCCCGCTGCGCACGCCGAGCGTGCCGCCGTGGCGCGTCACGATTCCGTAGCTGAGGGCCAGGCCGAGGCCGGTCCCCTTTCCCACCTCCTTGGTCGTGAAGAAGGGCTCGAAGATCCGGCCGCGCGCCTCCGGGGGAATGCCCGGCCCGTCGTCCTCCACCTCCACGATCACACGGTCGGGGCCATTGCACGCGGTCCGCACGCGGATCGTGCCCCGCTCGCCCAGGGCGTCTGCCGCGTTCGCGAGGAGGTTCATGAAGACCTGGTCGAGCTGGCCCTCGATGCACTCGACGGTCGGCGTCTCGCCGTACTCGCGCTCCACCTCGATGCCGATCAAGCGACCCTGGAGGAGGTTCAGGGTCGCTTCGAGCGAGGTGCGCAGGTCGATCTCGGAACGGCGACCGCCGTCGGCGCGCGAGAACGAGCGGAGGTCGCGGACGATGGTGGCCGTGCGCTCGACGCCCTCCGCGCATGCGGCCAGCAGGCTCGGGAGGTCCTCGACGGCCCAGTCGAGGTCGAGCCGTGCCCGCGCTTCGGCCAGACGCTCGGTGAGCGCGGGGGCGTACTCGCCAGCGATCTTCTCGTACTCGACGATCGCCGTGCACAGGGAGTCGACGTGCTGGCGCAGGAACTGCAGGTTTCCCTCGACGAAGTGCAGCGGGTTGTTGATCTCGTGAGCCACGCCGGCGACGAGCTGGCCTAGCGACGCCATCTTCTCCTGGTGCGCCATCTGCCGCTGCGTGTCGCGCAGGGCAGTGAGGGTCGCCGCGAGCTCTGCCGTGCGCTCCTGGACCTTGCCCTCGAGCGTCTCGTTGAGCTCACGCAGCTGCTCGAGCGCGAGTGCCTTGGCCAACGCGAGGGCGCCCTGGCTGGCCAGGTTGCGTAGCAGCCGACGCTCCTCGGCGCCGTAGCGACGCCCCGAGAGCCGCCGGCCGAGTGTGAGCCGCGCGAGGGCGCGACCGTCGAGGGCGAAGGGCACCCGCAGGCCGCCGGCCGGCAGGTCCTCCAGGCGCTCGTCGTCCGCTGCGCTCGGCTCGTGGCCCGGTGCGACGTCGAGGTGCAGGGTCTCGGGCTGCAGCGCCTCACGCACCGCGTCCTCGATCACGGCGCGGATGCCGTCGAGGTCGGTCACCCGCGCGAGTCGCTGCAGAGCCTCCTCGAGCAGGCGACGGAAGTCGACGCTGGTACGGAAGAAGAGGCGGTCGACGCTCGACTGGAAGCGGTCACGCAGCGGCAGCAGGGCGGCAACCGCAAGCCCCGAGAGCAGCACCGCCGGTGCACGTCGCGAGATGCCGAGGGTCTCCTGCAGGAGGAGGTCCGTCAGGCTGACGGCGCCCGCGAACGCGGCCGCCGTGAGGGCCGAAACCAGTATGTAGCTGGTCAGGCGCCGCAGCCCCGCGTCCACGCCGAGCAGATCCTCTCGCAGCACGGCGTAGGCGATCGCCACCGGGAACAGGATGGCCGTCCAGCCCGCGAGGTTCTCGGGCACACTGCCGCCAGTCATGGCAGAGGCGAGCGCGAGCAGAATCGGCCCGAGCAGCGCGAGAAATGCGCCTGCCGCCAGGACCTTCACGCGCTGGCGCGACTCGAAGTCGATCGGCCGCAGATGGGCCCAGACCTGCAAAGCCACCAGTACGGGGAGCGCCGAGCCGAAGGCGCCGATGGCTACCCGGTGGCTCGTCACGTAGTGCGACGGGTCGTACAACCCGAGCTGCATGAGGACGCCGAACCCGGCGCTGACCGCGTACGGCAGCGCGAGCAAACGCGGTCTGGCGACGAGCCAGGCGCGTCGGAAGGGGAACACGGCCGCGAAGTGCAGCACCGCAGCGAACAGCAGGCACTCCAAGAAGGCGTGCAACCGAAACAATCGGTAGGGCCCGTAGAGATCCACCGCGGTGAGTGCGTACAGACCGACGATGTAGAGCGGCACCGCGCTGCTTCGAGCCGGACCCCGGCCGAGGAATCGGATGGCGAGTGCAGCCGCCACCAGCGAGAGCCCGCTCGCAAAGTAGGAGCCGAACAGGAGCAGGTAGTCGAGCCCCGAGAAACGGCGCGTCGCGATGGGGTGTGACGAGTTCTGGTCGCCGCTTCGCAGCTCGTAACGCACCTCGCTCCCGACCGGAAGGCGCCGGACGTGATGGGCGAGGTCACGGGCGTCGGCGAGCGGACGACCCTCCACCGCGACCACCTCGCGCTGGTAGATGCTGCTGTCCGCCACGGCCGGCCAGTGCGCCAGACCCGCGGAAGCCACCACGCGGTTGCCGAGTAGCAGGAAGCCCGGGAAGGGGCGCCCCACCCAGCCGCTCGACTCGGTCAACACGAGGAGCGTGATCGCGAGCGCGAAGAAGGCCGCGATCCAGGAAACGATGTCCCGCTGGCGTCGCACGAGGTCTCTTCGGAGCGGCCGCTGCCCGGCTAAAGAGGGCGCGCCGCGGCTCCGATGGGTTGCCGGTTCCGAGGAGGGGCCGCGTGGCCCGCGTGCTCGCCGTCGTGCTCTCAGCCGCCCTCTACGGCCTGAGCTTCCCCCCGTTCGGCCTCGTTGGGCTTGCCTGGGTCGCCCTGGTGCCGCTGCTCTGGGCCCTCCGGGGCGCCTCGCTTCCGGCTGCGCTCGGGCTCGGCTACGCCTGGGGCGCGCTCGCGACGCTGCTGGTGATCGCGTGGGTCGTGCCGACCCTCCAGGGTCACTTCCAGGCACCGCTCGGTTGGAGCCTCGCGTTCTGGCTCGGCCTCGGGGCCACGACGGCGGCGCCCTACGCGGCGATCGCACTCGCTGGCTTCGTCGTGGCCGCCCGGCGCGTCTCGCTCGCTCTGCGCCCCGTGTTGTTCGTAGCCGCGTGGGTGAGCTTCGAGTACGCGCGAAGCGAGCTGCTGCTGCGGTCGCCCTGGGCTTCGCTCGCGCAGGTGCAGGCGGGTACCCCCTGGGTGCTCCAGGTCGCGGCCCTGACCGGCGCGTATGGCGTGAGTGCGCTGCTGGCATGGACGAACGCCGTGGTCGCCGAGCTTCTCGGGCAGCTTCGGGACACGTCGGCCCGGCGCGAGGCCGGAGCCCGGTTGGCGCCGCTCTGCCTCCCGCTCCTGCTGGTGCTGGGCGCCCTCCTCGTGTCGGAACGCCCGGCGCGGCCGGAGGGGGGCCTACGTGTCGCGCTCGTGCAGGGCAACGTCGAGCCCGAGCTGCGCTGGCGGCGCAGTGCAGCCGGCCGCGTGCTGAGACGCTACGTCGGGCTCACCCGTGACCTGCTGCGCGAAGCCAGCCAGGCGCAGCCGGACCTGATCGTGTGGCCCGAGAACGCGGTACAGACCAGCGTCGATGATCCGACCTACGGCCCTCCGCTGCGCGCGCTGGCTCGTCACGGCGTTCCGCTCCTCCTCGGCGCGCCCCGGAGCGAGCGTTGGAACGCGGAGCGCCTCCACTTCAACAGCGCCTTCCTGCTGCGCCCCGACGGGACCCACGAGCACTACGACAAGCGGCGCCTGCTTCCCTTCAGCGAGACCCGCCCGCTCGGCCGCTGGGCCGGCATCGACACGCCGGGCGATGCCGACGCTTCCGAGTACACGGCCGGAGCCCGTCCCGGCCTCTTCGACGTCGCGGGTGAGCGCGTCGGCGTGCTCATCTGCGTGGAGGCGCTCGATGCCCGGTTGGCACGCGAGCTCGCCGCAGCCGGTGCGACGCTGCTCGTCAACCTCTCGAACGAGAGCTGGTTCGGCGGGCGCGGCGGTGCGGAGCAACATCTCCAGCAGGCGGCGCTCCGGGCCGTGGAGACCGGCCTCCCCGTGGTTCGCGCAACGACCACGGGCGTCACGGCGGTGATCGCACCGGACGGGCGCGTCGTGGCCTCACTGCCTGCCGATCGGTCCGCCGTCCTGGATGCGCGTGTTCCGGCGCCACGTTCGGGCGGGACCTTCTACCGCCGCCACGGGGACCTCTTCGCGGCGCTCTGCATTGCGGTCTGGCTCGGCGCACTCGCCCCCAGCGTCCGCTCCGAGCTCCAGCGAGGAGCGGTCAGCAGGTCCCCACGCGCGGCCGCATAGGCGACGGAGGCGGGAAAGATCCAGGCCGTGAGAGCCAACGCGTTCGCCGGCGAGCTTCCCCCCGTCAACAGCTCGGCGAGCGTCAACGAGATCGGTAGGCCGAAGGCGAGCGCGGCGCCCAGTGCAAGCGTGCGGAGCCTCGCGCGAACGTCGACCGAGAGCGAGGTGCGGAACCGCTCGAGCTCGGAGATCACGAGAACGAGCAGAGAGGCGCCGAACGCGCTCACCGCGACCAGATGCGAGCCGGTGTAGGCGCTCGCTACGTCCAGGCGGGCCACCGTGAACCCGCCCAGCCCGAGCCCGGCCGCGTAGAGCGACAGCGGCAGCCAGGGGAATCGGTCGAGCAGGCGCGCCCGCTGCGGGAAGCCGAGTGCCATGTGGAGCGCGGCGGGGCCGAGCAGGGCTTCGCACATGGCGTGCACCCCGAAGAGACGATAGGGGCCGTAGAGGTCGAGCGCGCTCAAGGTCCAGAGCGACCCGATCAGGAGCGCGGGGGCCGCGCACGCCGCGGTGGGATTGCGCCGACGCGCACCGAGCGCCACCAGCCCCGCGGCGCCGAGCGCAATCCCGTTCACCGCGTACATGCCGTAGAGCAGCATGAAGTCGCGGACTCCGAACCGGCGCGTCTCGATGACGCGTCGCTCCGAACGTTCTCCGCGTCGGAGCTCGTAGGCGACGGGCGTCGCCACCGGCAGGCGGCTCACGAGCGCGCGCACGTCGACCGCGGACGTGACGGCACGACCGTCGGCGGACACGACCCGGTGCTGGAAGATCTCACCCCCCGCCGTGCCCGGCCAGATCGAGAGACCGACGGAGGCGACGACACCGTTCTCGAGGAGCAGGAAGCCCGGAAACGGCCGCTCCAGCTGCGAGACGGCGCCGAGCCCACCGGTGATTCCGACCGCGACGATCAGCGCCGCTGCCACGGCGAAGAGACGATCTTGGAAGAGGCGTTTCATGGGACTCTCCGATCGCTACGCGTGAGGCGGCCTAGTCGAGCGAGATCAGCGTGCGGGCGGGCTTGTTCTGGACCCCGAGGAAGCGGGCGACGGCATCCATCACCTCGTCCATGAAGACCCCGGGCTCGAGCGGTCCCGCTGCGGGCGTCACGGTGATCACCAGGTCCATCTTCGCGGCCCCGGGCGCCAGGGGGACCCCTTCCGTGTCGTCCGCATTCCGACGCTGGAGCGCGTTGATCGCCAGCACCAGACGGTGGTGGTCGATGTGCAGGCTGCCGTCCGGGTGTCGGCCGTCCGTATCGACCGCGTGCGAACCCCCGGCATCGTGCGCGGCGGTATAGGAGTGGAACTCGTGGCGCCAATACGAGAGGACGTCGCTCGACCGGTCGCTCTTGAGCCGGTTGACCTTGTGTTCGAAGACGTCCCCGTGGAGGTCCTTGTCCCCTTCGACGCGCCAGCCGAAGTAGCTGCCCCACTGGCGCTCCGTCGCGTCGTCGGCGCTCATCGTGAAGAGTGTGAGGTCGACACCATCTGCGTTGTAGATCACGACGTCCTCGACGCCGAACGCGAGTGGACGATCGACGGCGATGAAGGAGAGCTGCATCGCATCCCGGATGTCCGTGACGTCGAGCGGGAGCAGCAGCGTCCCGTCGGCCGCAACCGCCGACTCGTGCCGCGAGATCCCGAACTCGCCCCCGCCGGGCGGCAGACGCGGCGCGGGAGGCAGCGCCGTGAAGAGCGCGTCGCCATACGTGCGGAGATAGCCGTTCCCGGAGACCTTGATCGACTTGGGTCCGGGAGCGCTGCCGAGGGCTGCAGGGACCTTCACGCTCAGATAGCCGGCGTCACCCGCAACCACGTCCACCAACGCGGCCGTACCGAACTCGACGCGATAGCTGGCGCCGACCTGGAAGTCGGCGCCGTCTGCGTGGACGCGGATGTTCGAGCCCGGCGAGGCGAAGGACGGTGAGATCAGCGTCCACGGCGGGGCGGGATGATCACATCCGCAACCAGCTCGAGCGGGCGCGATCGCGGCGAAGCTGGTCGCGAAGACCAGGAAGAGCAGACCAACTCGGACCGTTCCCGACATGGGTGATGACCTCCGTGGGAGGTCGCTTGAGCAAGCTCCGTGCCAGGCGGGGATGGCACGGCGAGCGGCACGGGAGCGGAGTAGGTGCGGCCGCGGCGGGCGAAGCGTCACGACACGGCGGCCCCTCCCGGCAGCCCACAGGCAGCTGCGCGCCCAAGCAGGCGAGACGTCGGTGTCGATGCGCCTGGCAACTTCGTCACCACCCTCGAGTGGTAACCGCCGTTACCAGCAAGACCGCCGCGCCGCCGTCGGCGCAGGGAGGCTGCGCCTCTTCGGACCGCGGCCGGGCTCGCGCGGCGCGTGGACCATCGCCGCGGCGGCGTGGTCGACGAGCCTGTCGATGCGATGGTCCAGCCGCTCCGCGAGCGAAGTCGCTCCTAGGCCTCGCGATCCTCGATCGTCGCGTACCAGTCGAAGCTGCCGCGCGGCACCCAGCCCGGCATCTTCGGGCCCTTCTGGAGCCGTTCGACCATCTTCGGCGTGAGCTTCCCCTGCTTCGCCATCAGCTTGAAGATCTGCCCGGCGTTCGTGTGGTCGAAGAAGTCGCGCTGCCAGGCCCACTGGTAGTTGCCGGCATAGCGGAACCAGGAGCCGCCGGTGCCGCCGATCTCGTAGGGCTGGCCATCCTCGCCCTCGACCGGCGCGATCTGGCGCCAGATGCCGATCACCTCGCCCTTCTGGTCGTCGATCAGCGTGCGGACGTAGGGGTAGGTCCACTTCTCGAGGCCTTCCATCTCGGTGCCGAACACCCAGTCGTGGATCTGCTTGCGGCCGCGCGCGGCGAACTCCCACTTCGCGCCGTTGTTCCAGGTGTAGAGCGCATCCTCGGCGTAGAACTCCGCGAGCGGCTGCCAGTCGCCGGTGCGACCGGCCTCGTCGTTGGCGGCGACGAAGCGGCGCACCATCTCCTCGAGCTCGGCGCGGGGAAACTTCGACATCGGTCCTCCTCTCAGGGCCTTCGCTCACTCCTCGATGCGAAGCGCACGGGTGGGGCAGTACTTGACCGCCGCCTGGACCTGCTCGCGCAGCGCCGCGGGCGGCTCGGGCTGGAGCACCTCGACGGTCTCCGCGCCTTTCGGAACCCGGAACACGGCCGGCGCCTCCTCCTCACAGGCGGCGTGGCCCTGACACAGGTCGCGATCGACGATCACGCGCACGGGATCCTCCGGGTCGGAACACCCTACCCCGGATACATTGTGCGTGCAACGGAAATCGCTGCGGCCTCGCCGCCCCCGGCGTCAGCCCGGCGTGCGCTCGAAGCTCGGCACGCCCTCGGGCACCGTGTGGAAGGGCTGCTTGTCGCAGGTGTAGATCACCATCTGCGGCGCCCCGAAGTCCTTCGCCGGGTCGTCGAGGGTGCCCACCTTGAGCATCACGACGCCGGGCATGGCGGGCGCGCGCGACAGGATCTGCGTGCCGCAGTCGGCGCAGAACTCCCGCGTCACCGGGTTCGGGAGGTCGCCGCGACGGAAGCCCTTGGCCTTCCCCTTCGTGTAGTGGAACTCGCCCTCGGGCATCCCGATCGTGACGTTCGGCATGCCGCCCGAGACGTATTGGCATTCCCGGCAGTGGCACTGCCCCTTGAACGCCGGCGTCCCGCCCGCCTCGTAGTGAACCGCCCCGCAGTAGCAGTGGCCCGTCATCGCCATGTCGTCCCTCCTGGCTGAGGGGACGAGCGTACCCGAGGTCGGCCCGGGCCGTGCGGCCCGCCTAAACCGGGGGCTCCGGCCGCCCGATCCACTCCGGGGAGGCGCCGATGGGACGACGAGGACGGCTGGCGCTCTGGATCGTGCTGGTGCCGGTGGTGGGCCTGCTGGCCTGCGTGGGCCCGCGCAGCATCCAGGGGCCGGTGCGCGGCGGAGCCGCGCTCTCGGACGGCGCGACGCAGGGCGACGTGGTGGCGCGTCTGCGCTGCTTCCAGTCCGGGATCCACGGGGCGATCGGGGCCAGCGAGGAGCTTCGCGCCTTCGACTCCGAGGAGGGCTTCCGGTTCCTCTTCGCCTGGCGCGGCTTCTTTCCGACGGGCTGCAACCTCGAGCTGCTCCACCCGCTCTACCAGATGGCGCACCAGCGACTCGAGCAGCGCTTCAGCGTCGACGTCGGCCAGCTCGAGCTGGCGAGCTGGGAGGAGCTTCTCGCGCAGAAGCCCGACACCCTCAGCGAGGCCGATCTCCACCGGCACATCTTCTACCTGAGCCACTACTACTTTCCGGCGTTCGACCCCGACGCGCGGACCGCGCTCGCGCGCTACGTCCCCGCGCTCCACGGCTATCTCGACCGCGGCCTGCGCACGCTCCCGCCCATGGACCGCGATCGCTTCGGGTCCACCCAGGACTCGCTCTCGAAGCTGCGCCGCATCGAGGAGCTGACCGGCTACGAGCGGCCGCCCGGGCAGCAGGCCCTGTTCGCCGCGGCGGAGAGCGGCGACGCCGACGCCGTGCGCAGCCTGCTCGCCGAGGGGGTCGATCCCGACGCCTGGAACGCCAGCCACTCCGCCGCGATCCACCTGGCGGCCCGCGGCAAGCACCGCGAGGTGGTGCGCGCACTGCTCGACGGCGGCGCCGACGTGGACCGGCAGGAGGAAGGGCTCGGCCTGACGCCCCTGCTGCTGGCGTTCCACGCCTACGACCCCGAGACCGCCCGGCTCCTGATCTCGCGCGGCGCCGACGTCACCCTGGCGGGCGGCGGCTACGCCCCGCTCATCCTGGCGGCGTCGAAGAGCACGCGCGAGATGGTGGAGCTCTTGATCGAGCACGGCGCCGTCGCGAACGCGCGCGACGAGACCCACCTCGTCCGCGCCCTGCACGGCGCTGCGCGCGGGGGGCGCACCGACGTCGTCGAGGCACTGCTCGCAGCCGGCGTCCCGGTCGACCTCGGGCTCCCCGGCTTCACGGCCTTCATGCAGGCGACCTGGAAGGGCAAGCTCGAGACCGCCCGGCTGCTGCTCTCCGCCGGAGCCGACCCCAACGCCGTCTCCATCACGGACATGACGCCCCTCGCCTACGCGCGCTCGGAGAACCGCAGCGAGGTCGTGGCGTGGCTCGAGGAGATCGGCGCGAAGGAGTGAGGCGACCCCTGGCGGGGCTTCACTTCACCGGGTCGAGCACCACCACCGGGATGGTTCGCGTCGTCGCCGACTTCTGGTAGTCGAGGTAGGGCGGGTAGATCTCCGCCAGCTGCTTCCAGAGCCGCTCGCGCTCCGCGCCCTCGGCCACGCGCGCCCGGGCGCGGAGCTTCTTCGACGCGACCTGGACGTCGCAGATCGGCTCGGCCTCGAGGTTGCGGAACCAGAGCGGGTGTTCGGGCATGCCGCCCTTCGACGCGATCACCACGTAGCTGTCGCCCGCCTTGCCGTAGATCAGGGGCAGCGGGCGCGGCTCTCCCGACTTCCGGCCCTTCGGGGTGAGCAACAGGGTCGGCAGCAGGCCCGGGCCGCCCACGTGCGTCGAGTCCCAGAGGTGCGCCTTCTCGGGGTCGGTCCGGTAGAGCTCGATGTGCTCTGCGATCCACGGGATCTTGCTGAAGTCGGCCATCGGGGCTCCTTCTCAGTCGAACGCGGGCGGCCTCATGCGCTCCGCTTGGGCAGCGCGATCACCTTCGTCTCGAGGTACTCCTCGAAGCCGGCGAGGCCGTTCTCCCGCCCGACGCCACTCTGCTTGTAGCCGCCGAAGGGCGAGTCGACGTGGAACCAGGCGCCGCCGTTCACGGAGAAGGTCCCGGCGCGGACGCCGCGGGCCACCGCCAGCGCCCGCTCCTCGGAGGCGCTGGCCACGGCGCCCGAGAGGCCGTAGATCGACTGGTTCGCGATGCGGACCGCGTCGGCATCGTCCTCGAAGGCAATCACGCAGAGCACGGGCCCGAAGATCTCCTCCTGCGCGATGGTCGACGCCGGGTCCACGTCCACGAACAGCGTGGGCTCCACGAAGTGGCCGGGGCGCTCGGGCTTCCCACCCCCGACCAGGCAGCGCGCACCCTCGCGCTTGCCGCGCTCGATGTAGTCGAGCACGCGCTCCTGCTGGCGGCGGCTGATCTGCGGGCCCTGGAGCACCGACGGGTCCGTCGGATCGCCGTAGCGCCAGCCCTCGAAGGCGGCCTTCACGATCTCGACGCCCTCGTCGTAACGCGAGCGCGGCAGCAGCAGCCGTGTGGTGATCGCGCAGCCCTGGCCGCCGTGCACGCACGTCATGGCGGCGGTCGGCAGGACGCGGGCGAAGTCCGCGTCGTCGAGGACGATGTTGGCGGACTTGCCGCCGAGCTCGAGGAACACCTTCTTGACCGTGGCCGAGGCGCACTCCATCACGCGCCGGCCCGTCGCCGTCGAGCCCGTGAAGGTGACGAGGTCGACGCGCGGATCGCTCGACAGCATCTCGCCGAGCAGGTGGTCGGACGAGGCCACGATGTTGAGCACGCCGGGCGGCAGGTCCGTCTGCTGCGCCAGCTTCCCGAGGTGGGTGGCGCTCCAGGGCGTGTCGGGCGCGGGCTTCAGCACCACGCTGCAGCCCGCCGCGAGCGCCGGGCCGAGCTTCGCGATGTTCAGGTAGAGGGGCACGTTCCAGGGCGTGATCGCGCCGACCACCCCCACCGCCTCACGCCGCAGCAGGCGCCGCTGCGGCTTGCCGAGGAAGGGCACCTCGCTCATCGGCTGCTCGTAGGGGTAGCTGCCCGCCTTCTCGGCCCAGTAGGCCATCATCTCGATCGGCTCGTCCACGTGCATGTAGCCCGTGAGCGAGACGCAGGCGCCGGCCTCGTGAACCACGATCGAGCGCAGCTGCTCCTTGTCGGCCTTCATGGCCTCGTAGAGCTGCCGCACGCAGCGCGCGCGGAGCGCCGGGTTCGTGGCCCAGTCGGTCTCGTCGAAGGCGCGACGGGCGGCGGCGAGCGCCGCCTCCATGTCGTCCTTGGTGCCGTCGCTACAGATGCCGATCGGCTCGTCGCTGGCCGGGTTCCGGTTCTCGAAGGTCGCGCCGTTGCTGGCCTCGGCGAGACGACCGTCGATCAGGTTCCGCGTTTCGGGAGCGAGGGGTGCGAGCGCCATGATTTCTCCGTGCGTACGGCGGTTTCTACTAGGGCCTCATGATCTGGCCGCCGTCGAGGAACGAGCCGTTCCCGGGGACAGCGGCGGTTCCTCCTAGGGCCGCATGATCTGGCCGCCGTCGACATTGATCACCTGCCCGGTGAGCCAGGCGGCGGCGTCCGAGAGCAGGAACAGGCAGGTCGGCACCAGGTCGTCGGGGCTGCCGAGCCGGGGCAGCGCGAGCGAGGCCACGAGCTGCTTCTTGTAGGCCTCGGGCACGACGTTGCGGAGCGCCTCCGTGTCGGTCGGGCCGGGCGCGATCGCGTTCACGCGGATCTTCCGCGAGCCGAGCTCCTTGGCCAGGCACCCGGTCAGCCCGTTCATGGCGAGCTTGGCGAGGCCGTAGTAGCCGGCGCTCATCCAGGAGGCGGTCGACGACTGGTTCACGATGGCGCCGCCACCGCGCTTCGCCATCTCGGGCGCGCAGGCGCGCGTCGCGAGCAGCGCGCCGTTCATGTTCACGTCCATGAACTTCCGGTAGTAGTCCCAGTCCACGTCGAGCAGGCCCGCCATCTTCATGTTCCCGAAGATGGCGGCGTTGTTGACCAGGAAGTCGATGCCGCCGAACTCGGCGACCGTGCGCGCCGCCATCGCCTGGGTCGACTCGGGCGAGGAGACGTCCACCTCGACGGCGAGCGCCTCGGCGCCCTCCTTGCGGAGCGCCGCGGCCACGGCCTCGCCGCGCGCCTTGTCGATCTCGGCGATCACGACCTTGGCGCCCTGCGACACGAGCCCGCGCGCATAGCCCTCGCCGATGCCACCGCCCGAGCCGGTGACGATCGCGACCTTACCTTCGATGCCGGGAAGCTTCATGAGGTCTCCTGATTGCGGCGTTGGTAGCGCACCCGGAAGGGTTGGCGCGGGCGCACCACCATGGCCGAGTAGTTGTCGACGTAGCTCGTGGGCTCCGCTGCGAGCTCCCAGTCGAAGACGCGCAGGAGCACGCTGAAGATCGCCTTCTGCTGCATCATCGCGAAGTTGGCGCCCAGGCAGCGGTGGCGGCCGCCGCCGAACGGCACGTAGGCCCAGGGGTGCCGGGCGTCCTCCTCGCGCGGCGGCGCGAAGCGGTCGGGATCGAAGCGCTCGGGCTCGGGGAAGCAGTCCGGGTCCTTGTTCGAGAGCGCCGTCGACATGGCGACGAGGGTGCCCTTCGGCACCACCTGGTCTTCGTACGGGAAGTCGACGAGGGCCGTGCGCGGCAGCCAGATCAGGGGCGGATGCAGCCGCAGCGCCTCCTTGACCGCGTTCTCGAGATGCGGGATCTCGCGCAGCGCCTGGTGGGAGACCTCGCGGCCATCGGCGTAGATCGCGTCGAGCTCCTCGACCACGCGTTTCATCTGGCCGGGCCCGCGCAGCAGCTCGACCAGCGTCCAGGCAGCCGTGCCCGCGCTGGTGTGGTGACCGGCGAACATGGTCGAGACCAGGATTCCGGTGATCACGCTGTTCGAGTAGCGGCGCTCCTCGCCGTCCTTCAGTCCGAGCAGGATGCCGAGCAGGTCCTTCGGCGGGTCGGCCATCTGCTCGCGCGCGGCGATGACCCCACCCACCAGCTCGACGAGCCGCTCCCGCGCCCGATCGCGCACGCGGAAGGCCTCGATGTCGACGTGCGAGTTCAGATAGCCGATGGCGTCGGTCCCGACCTCGAGCTCGAAGTACTTCTGCGAGAACTCGGGCGTGAGGGCGTCGCGAAAGGCCGGCCCGATCAACGTGGCACTCGAGGTGTAGATGGTGAGCTCGGCGGTGAAGTCGAGCAGGTCGATCTCGCCGGCGTCTCCGAGCGTCTTCGCCATGCGCTCGGTCTCGTGGGCGATGACCTCGGCCGAGGCGCGCAGGTTCTTCTCGCGCAGCGCCGGCGTCTTCATCATGCTGCGCCGCTTCTCGGGCGGCACGTCGTAGACCACGCCCGGCCCGAAGATCGGCCGCATCAGCTCGTTCGAGGTGGGCTGCGGATCGAACACCTCGTCGGGCTGCCGGAAGAACGCCTCCTGCGCCTCGGGCCCCGAGAAGAAGGCGACGTCGCGATCGAGCAGGCGGAACATCCCGAGCGCACCGCACTCCCGGCGCACGCGCTGGAAGAGGCCGATCGGGTCGTGGCGCAGCTCCATCAGGTGACCGAAGCGGTCGCCGCCACCGGAGAGACGGGGGATCTCGCGGGTCATGAGGGGCCTCCGACCCGGGTCAGGCTACTCCGTTTACATTACGGGCGCAATGGAAACCCAACGCGACCCCGGGCCCCGCGACCCGCGTCAGCGCGCGACGATCGGGATGTAGCTGGGCTCCCAGACGGCCGCGCGCACCGACGGCTCGACCTCGGGGTCCGGGATCTGCTTGCCCAGCCGGGCATCGCGCGCGTAGCGCACCACGGCGCAGGCGATGCGGAAGCTGACGTCGCGCAGCTCGTCCTGGCTCGGGAAGATGGCGCCGAGCGCAAGGCGATCCTCATGCACGCATTCGGCCAGCGTCCGGGCGGCCACGGCGAACATCCCGTCGGTGATCTCGGAGGCCCCGGATACGATCGCGGCGAGACCGACGCCCGGAAAGATGAAGACGTTGTTCGCCTGCCCGATCACGTGGCGTCGTCCCTCGCGCACGACCTCCTCGAAAGGACTCCCGGTGGCGACGATGGCGCGCCCGCCGCTCCACTCGAGTGCGTCCTTCGGCGTACACTCGGAGTGCGAGGTCGGATTCGAGAGCGGCATCACGATGGGCTGCTCCACGTGCCGCGCCATCTCCTCGATCATCTCCTGGGTGAAGGCGCCGGCCCGGGTGGTCGCGCCCACCAACACCGTCGGCTTCATCGCGCGGATCACGTCCCGAGGCGTCGGATCGGCGCTCGAGTCGAGGCCGTAGAAGGCGAGGCTCGCCTCGTCGAGCGCGAGCTCCCGCTTGTACGGCTCTTCGATCGCGCGGCCCGCGTGCAGCAGCCCACGCGAGTCGAATGCTGCGAGGGCACGACCGATCGTCGCCGGGTCTGCTCCCTCCTGCCGCATCGCCTCGGCGGTCAGGCGGGCGATACCGGTGCACGCTCCCCCGGCTCCGATGAAGAGAACGCGCTGCTCACCCAGCAGCTGGCCCGTGATGCGCAGCGCCGCAAGGATTCCCCCGAGCGTCACCGCCGCCGTGCCCTGGATGTCGTCGTTGAAGCTCGGGAGGCGGCGGCAATAGCGTTCGAGCAGTGTGAAGGAGTGCGTCTTGGCGAAGTCCTCCCACTGGATCACCGCGCGCGGGTAGACGTCGCGCACCGCCTGCACGAACTTCTCGACGAAGTCGAAGTAGGCCGGCCCGGTGAGGCGGTGTGCCCGGTAGCCGTTGTAGAGCGGGTCGGCCAGCAAGTCCGGGTTGTTCGTGCCCACGTCGAGGCTCACCGGCAGACACTTCGAGGGGTGGATGCCCGCCCCGGCGACGTAGAGCGCGAGCTTTCCGACGGGGATGCCCATGCCACCGGCGCCGAGGTCGCCCAGCCCGAGGATGCGCTCATTGTCCGTCACGACGAGCAGGCGGATGTCGCGGAAGGGCGCGTTCTCGAGCGCTTCGCGAGCATGGTCGATGTTGTCGGGCGTGATCCAGATGCCACGTGCCGAGCGCAGGATGTGGCTGAACTGCTGGCACGCCTGGCCGACGGTGGGGGTGTAGACGATCGGCAGGAGCTCGGGAAGGTTCTCCACCAGAACGCGGTAGAAGAGCACCTCGTTCAGATCCTGGAGGGCCGCCAAGCCGATGTACTTCTCGAGGTCCGTGGCCTTGGCGCGGATGTGCTCCAGCTCGAGCGCCACCTGCTGCTCGATCTCGAGCACCTGGTGCGGGAGCAGCCCCTCGAGCCCGAGCTGACTGCGCTCCTCGCGCGTGTAGGCCAGGCCCTTGTTCGTGGATGGATTCTTGAGCAGCCAGACGCCACGCTTCCGCGTCTCGATGCGGTCCTCGCCGCCGAGCTTCTGGTCGTAGACTTCCCGGTCCATACCTAGGGGAAGATCCCCAACTCCGCGTAGGCGGAGCCGACGCGTTCGACGGCCAGCACCCAGGCTGCGGTGCGAAGGTCCGGGAGCTGCCGTTCGCGCCAGCAGCGGTGGATCTGCTCGTAGCTGCGCGCGAGGGTGTTCTCGAGGGCGCTGGTCACGAAGTCGATCTCGTCGGGCGAGCGCGACAACCACGCGAGCCCCTCCGAAGACAGCCCCTCGGCCGACCCCGTCGCCTCCGGACGCAGGGCGCTCAGCTTCTGTAGGACTGCGAGCAGACGCTCGTTCGCCATCTGCTGATAACGGCGCGTCATCCGCTCGAAGCTGATGTGCGAGAGGTTCTTGACCCACTCGAAGTACGAGACCACCACGCCGCCTGCGTTCGCAAAGATGTCCGGGATGACGACCTTGCCGGCCTCGCGCAGCAGCACGTCGGCTTCCGCTTCGACCGGGCCGTTCGCCCCTTCGGCGATGATCTTCGCTCGGATCCGCGGCGCATTGGCCGGCACGATCTGCCCCTCGAGCGCGGCTGGCACGAGGATGTCGCACTCCTGCTCGAGAAGTGCCGCCGGATCAGCGAGGTAGGTCGCGCCCGGGGTGCCGTCCAGCGAGCCGGTCTCCCGCCTGCGCGCGAGGGCGGCGTCGGGATCGAGGCCGTCGGCGCTGTAGATCGCGCCATCGCTCACGGAGACGCCCACCACGATCGCCCCACGCTCCGAAGCCGACCGAGCTGCGTGGAGCCCCACCTTGCCGAGCCCGTGCACGATCACGCGCTTGCCGGCGAGCCCGGGCGTGAGCCCGAGGGCCTTCACGTCCTCGGGCACTGCGAGGAACTGCTCGAGTGCCATCACCACGCCGAGGCCGGTCGCCTGGACCCGCCCAGGCAGGCCATGCATGGAGATCGACTTGCCCGTGACGCAGGCGAGCGCGTTCAGCCGGTCCTGGCCGAAACTCTTGTAGGTGTCGTAGATCCAGCCCATCTCGCGCTCGCCGGTGCCGACGTCCGGGGCGGGCACATCTACGTCGGGCCCGATGAAGCGCTTCTCGATCAGCTCACTCGTGTAGCGACGTGTCACGCGCTCGAGGAAGGCGGCGTTGCGCTTACGGGGATCGACGCATACGCCACCCTTGGCCCCGCCGAAGGGCACGTCCACGAGCGCGCACTTGTAGGTCATCAAGGCCGCGAGCCCCATGACCTCGTCCTGCGAGACGTCGAGGCTGTAGCGGATGCCGCCCTTGGTCGGCAGCCGGTGGTGGCTGTGCTCGGCGCGGTACGCCTGGACGATCTCGAGCTTCCCGTCGTCGTCGTAGACCGGGAACTCCATCCGGTAGACCGCGTTGCACGCGCGCACCTGCGCGAGCACGCCAGTGTCGACCGAGGTGTGCTGCGCTGCCCGGTCGAAGTGGCGGTTCACATCCTCGAAGAATCCGACGCGTGCCGGGTCGTTCATCGTGCGTCCTCAGAAGACGGTGGACGAACCCGGCGCGCCGAGCCGACGGCCTGTGACCTGGTTCGCTACGACGCGAACCCAGACGTTGTGGACCCCGAGTGCCCAGGGGGCAGGGGGGTGCCCTCCCATCTCTCGGAGCAGCTTGGGCACACGGTCCAGGTCCACCTCGCGTGCCGACCCCCTCACGATGACGCTCCACGCCGAGTGCGCGGCTTCATCGATGTGATCGACCTCGAACGCAACGACGGGCTGCTCCAGAGCGAGGCGCTTCGTCCCCTGCTCCACCCGAAACACGATGTCTTCTCCCGCCAGCGCATAGTTCACCGGGATCGCGACCGGCCCCTGCTCGTCGACGTACACGAGCCGTCCGACCCGACCCGCGGCGAGGAGGACGAAGCACTCCGGCCTCGACAGCTCCTCGAGCGCGCGCTGCGTCACGGCGTCGGCCTCCCCGGCTCCCCGCTCTCGACAGGCAGCCCGGCCGCCTTCCACGCCGCGAGCCCTCCCTCGAGGTGCAGCACCTTCGGATGGCCGGCGGCGAGGAGGGCCGCCTCGCCCTTCCGCGCGCGCGGGCCCACCATGCAGTAGAGCGCGACGCCCTCCGGGGCGTCCACCTCGGCGATGCGTTCTGCGACCTCGTCGAAGGGGATGTGGACAGCGCCCGGAATGTGCCCCGCGGCGTACTCCTCCGCCGTCCGCACGTCGATGACGACCGGCGCGTTGCCGGCCGCCCGCCGGGCCTCGAGCTCGCTGGGCGCGATGCTGGGCGCCTCGGGCTGCGCAGCGGCAGGCGCGAGCGCGCACAGCATCCAGAAGATCGAGAAGACGATGATGCGCATGAGGGCTCCTCCCGCTTCCGGCCACCCGACCGGGGGCCGCGAAGCCTACGCCGGCGTGTACCAGATCGGCGAGGTGTAGGCGCGGTAGATCGGCGAGGTGTCGGCCCGGTCCTGGACGACCATGGGCGCCTCCCGGCTGACCTCGGTGCGGAGCCTGGCGGCGTCGTAGGCGGTCCAGCGTGGCGTCGGGATCTCGATGACGCGGCCCTCCCGGGCCCCAGCCGAGAGGCCGACCATCGGGAGCGCCGACGCGAGCAGGACGCGTTTCACGCGACCACGATGCCATACTCCTCCGCGCCCGGCTCGCGCGAAGGGCTTGGGGTCACAGCGCCAGCTGCCAGCTGCCCAGGACCAGCGCGATGGCGGCGGCTCCCCAGCCCAGCTGTGCGAGGGCGCGCGGCGGGCCCGCGCTGGCGAGCGCGGTACCGAGCCCGAGCACGACGCCCACCCCCAGGCCGAACAGGTGGGCGAACACGTCGACGCGCCCCCCGCCCGAGCCCACCATCGCCAGGATTCCGAGCCCGCCCACCAGGGGCAGCAGGGCCAGCCGCCAGCGGTCGCCGCGCTGCACGCGACGCACGATGCCGAGCCCCGAGAGCAGACCCACCGCACCGAAGACCGCCGTCGACGCGCCGAGCGAGACGTAGTCCGAAGGGCGCAGGAAGGCGTTGACCGCGTTGCCGCCGGCCCCCGCCAGGATCACGAGGGCCAGAGCGAGGCCGGCGCCCAGGCTGCGGCCCGCGGCCGCCAGGAAGAAGCTGCCGAAGAGCGCGTTGGCGGTCAGGTGGCCGAGGTCGGCGTGGAGGCAGAGCGCAGTCACCGCGCGCCACAGCTCCCCCGCGCGCATCGCGGCGACGTCGGCGCTGCCCCCGGCGAACCAGGGGCTCGCAGCCCGCGCCGGGCCGGTCAGGGCATAGAACCCGATCATGGCGAGGGTGGTGAGCAGGGCCACGCCGAGCGGCTCCGGCCCGGTGGCCTCGGGCGGGCGGTGGCGTCGACGCCGCGCCAGCGCGGCCTGGCGCGTGGCGACGTCGCGGGCGTAGGCGACGAGCTCCGCGTCGGCGCGCGTCGCGTCGGCGCTCGCCACCGTGAGCACGAAGCCTCCGCCATCCTGGAGGACGCGGGACGGGATTCCGGCCGCCGAGAGCACGAGGCCCCACTCCCGCGCCTCGCCCCCGTTGCGCGAGCGCCGGATCTCCTGCTCGTCGCTCCGCGGCTCCTCCACGGCGGGGAGGCTACTGCCTCGGATGCGCGCGTCGATCGAACCCGCCCCGGGCTCAGGCGTCGACGCGCGAGCCGGGCGGATGGAGCGGCTGGTAGAGCCCGCACTTCTGGCAGCGGTGCCGCCCCGGTGCGTCCAACCACTTCGTGACACCGCTGCAGCGAACGCACGTCGGCGTGTCGCTGTCCTCGATCTCGGCCTCGGCGAGCGGCGTCGTAGGCTCGGCGTCGGCGGCGACCTCCTCTGCCACGGGTCGCGCGGGAACCGGCACGGGCAGGGTCCCCGGGTCGATCACGACGCCGGCGGCGATCGCGAGCAGCGAGCCCGCCACGAACCGCAGCACGTCCGGCCCCGCACCCAGCGTCTCGGGGGCCGAGCCCTGCGCGATGGCGAGCGCCACGAGCGCCGTGATTCCGAGCCGCGCGCCCAGGGCGCCCGGATGCGCACGGACCCAGACGGTTCCCTTCTCCACGTCGAACAGCTGCATCGCGAGCGGCTCGTTCCAGGAGGCGACGCCGACGCGCATCCCGAGGCCGTGAATCAGGACGAGCAGCGAGAAGAACAGCACGGAGCCCGCGCCGCAGACCAGCGTCATGTGCGTGGTCGCACCGAACCAGCTGCCGGCCTCGTTTCGCAGCTCCGACCGGCCGTACATCTCGGAGGTGCAGCCGTCGAGGTCTCCGATCCCCATCGGCAGCGGATCGGGATCGCCCCGCTTCGAGCAGAGATGGACGTCGATCACGCCGCCCTGCACCTCGAGCCCCTGCCGCTCGCCGACCAGCCAGCCGTGTCCGAAGAGCGCAGTCGCCATCAACCACGCGCCGAACGCACAGGCGAGCAGCGCGCCGAGTGTCACGCCGGGGTGTCGCATTGGCCGACCCTCCCGGGTCGCATGGGCCGACCCTCCCGGTCGCGCATCGACCGCCTCTCGGGTCGCCTTGAGTCGCGACGGACCCAGACTCGGCGAGATCCGCTCAGCGCGGCCGGTAGAGCAACGCGGGCCGTACGCGCGCTCCAGTCACCGGCCAGAAGCGGTCCGGGTCGTCGAAGAGCGCGCGCTCGCGCGCGTAGTGCCGCCCGAGATCCGGCGAGACCGGGAACCAGCCCTCGCTCAGCACGACGGCCGAGAACCGCTGCTCACGGAGGGCCGTGTCGATCTCGCGTGCGAGGCGGCGCTGGAGCTCCGGACGATCGCTGCGCGCGATGTCCCAGAGCATCACGCCGTGCGCGTGGCTGCGCTTTCCGGCGGCGCGCGCGAGGTAGCCCTGGTCCGCGATCAACACCTCGCCGGGCATCTCGGCCAGCGTCTCGACCAGCGCCCGGCCCGCCGCCACGTCCTCGGGCGGCGGCAGCCATCGGCGCGGGTCCTCGGCGAGGCGAACGAGCTGGAGCGCGCAGGCGACGAAGATCGCACTCTCGAGCAGGCCCGGACGCGAGCGACCCACGGCGAGGGCGGCACTCTCCCGGTGCGCGGAGAGCGCCAGCAGCAGGGCCAGCAGCGCGTACGCCGGCATCAGGTTGTTGAGGTATCCGCCGGATTGGGCGCGCGCCACGTACGCGGCGCCGATCGCGGCCAGCGCCCAGGCGACGAAGAAGAAGCGCTCCCGACCGCCGGGATCGCGTGCCGTGCGCCACGCGAAGAGCAGCGCCGCCGCGCAGGCCACGGGAACGGTCGCGAGCAGGTCCGTGGTCCAGAACCCGGTCAGCTTCCAGGCCTCGAGCTCCCGCTGGGGCTGGAACTCGAAGACGTAGAAGCGGTACCAGCCGCCGCTCAGCGCGTCGAAGGCGAGCGTGCTCGCGACGACGGCGAGCAGGAGCAGGCCGCCCCAGAGGACACCGCGACGCCAATCGGCGAACAGCAGCCAGAGCGCGACGGGCAGCGCCACCGCAAGCGCCGTCTGCTTGGTGAGGAAGGACAGGAACACGAGGAGGGCCGAGGCCGCGACCCCCCCGGCGGAGCGCGCCCCGCGCAGCGTCGCCATGGCGAGGAGCAGGAGGAAGAGGAACAGCGAGTCGACTCGCGCCAGGTCGTACCAGGCGCCGCTCGCCGCGAAGGCAGCGACGTAGGTGCCGGCCGCCAGCCACCCGGCCCAGTGGCTCCGGGTCTCGCGCCAGGCCACGCCGTAGAGCACGCCGCAGGCGCCGAGGGTCGCGAGCGCCGAGACGGCTCGGAGCGGGGCGAAGCCCGGGCCGAAGAGCGCGCTGACCGCCGCCGAGACGTAGAAGTAGAGCGGCGTGTAGATGCACGAGATGAAGTCGAGCGAGGGCCCGACGTAGATCGCCTGCCCGGCTCGGATGCGGGCGACGATCTCCAGGAAGAAGCCCTCGATCCACTCGAGCTCGAAGGGATGGTCGAGCCGGAGCAGCGCGACCACTGCGAAGCCCAGGATGGCGAGCGCCGAGAGCAGGGAGAGCAGCGTTCTTGAGGCGGTGCGGATCATTCGGGCGCCGGGGGCCGGAGCATAGCCTGCGGTCCGATGCGCCGACCGCGGGCCGGCGAGCAGAGCCGCGGCGGATCCGCTACTCCCGGCCCGCGTGGAGAGCGGCGAGGATGGTCTTCCGGAGCCGAGCCCGCTGACCCGATCGCGCGGCCGACGGATCGCGGCGAACCTGGGGCTCGCGCTCGGGTCTCTCGCGTTGACGCTGCTCGCGCTCGAGCTCGGCGCCCGGCTGCTGCTCGGCGACGGCTACCTGATCGGCAAGCAGATGCTGACGTTCGAGCGACGGCACCACCATGCGCCGGACAACCGCGGCGCGGACTGCTTCCCGTCGAACCCGACCGGGGCGTTCTCCGCCGTGGACCCGAAACGCTGGGACGGGGCGATGCTGCTCGAGACGATGCACTACCAGCCGATTCCCCGGGTGCTGCTGCGGCACACGCCCTACTGCGTCGAGTTCACGAACAACCGCTGGGGCTTCCGCGGCCACGACTTCACGACCGGACGCGCGCCCGACGCCTTCCGCGTGGTCGCGCTCGGAGACTCGTTCACCTATGGCGTCGGCGTCGCGGACGCCGAGACGCTCCCCGCCCCGCTCGAGACGGTCCTGGCAGAGCGCCAGGGGCGAACGGTGGAGGTCATCAACCTGGGCGAGCCCGGCATCGACACCGCCCGCGAGCTGGAACACCTCCGGAAGCATCGGGCGCTCCGGCCCGACGTGGTCGTGCTCGCCTACGTGTTGAACGACGCGTCGCGCGCGCGCGGCGTGGGGGAGCGGGACGCGGCTGCCGACCTCGTCATGATCCGGCCCCAGCACCTCGGCACGACGGAACGTTCCTGGAACTCCGCGCTGGTCCGCTTCGTCAGGCATCGGCTCGCCCGTCGCCGCGCGCATGACCGGACCCTGGCGGCGTATCGGGACGTCTTCGACCCCGAGGTCAACGCCGAAGGTCTCGCCCGGACCGAGGCCGTTCTCGGCGAGCTCGAGCGCGAGGTCGAGGCGAACGGCGCCGAGCTGCTGGTCGCGCTGTATCCCATCCTCTACCGGCTCGGCGACGACTACCCGCTCGCCGGCGCCCACCGCGCGCTCGGGGAGATCTTCGACCGGCTGGGGCTCGCGTGGATCGACCTGCGCACGACGGCCTTCACGGGCGAGCGCGCGGAGGCGCTCCACGTGCACCCGCTCGACCAGCACCCGAACGCACGCGCCCACCGGCTGGCCGCCGAAGCCATCGCCGGCGAGCTGGAACGCCGCGGCATGCTCCAGGCGCGCAACCCGCACGCAGGTGTGGCACAGCCCGACACGCGCGATCCGAACGCGAGCTAGGCGGCACGCGCCGGTCAGGCCGTTCGCACCCCGAGCAGGTGCGACGCCAGCCGGGCGAAGTCCCCGTTGTGCCCGAGCGGCGGGAGCCCGCCCCGGCGCACACCCGGCCCGAGCAGCAGCGCGAAGCCGTCCGGCCGGTGCTCGCCCGTGCGGCCGGAGTCGGGCACGCCCTCGATCGCGCCGAGCTCGTCGGAGACGGCCCGGTTCGCGGGGTACTGGTCGGTCCAGCGCAGGATGAAGTCGGGCAGCAGGTGCTGCCGGGCACCGGGCAGTGTCTCCTGCGCGGGCACGACGTCTCGGACGATCGCCTTGCCGCTGCCCTCGGCGCGCAGCCCCAGCAGCCCACGCGTGGCGTGCTCGACGTAGCGGCGGTGGAGCTCGCTCCCGGGCTCGAGCATGCCGAGGCGCTCGCGCTCTCTCAGGTTGAGGCGGACGAAGCTGAACAGGTCCGAGCGCAGCGCGAAGCCCGGGGTCCGGCTCCAGTCGAGGCCGCCGGTCACCTCGCGACTCACGACCCAGTCGCGGACCTGGACGGGGACCGAGCGCGCCACGGCGTGCTGGAGCGGCGCCGGAATCGACTCGCGCAGCCAGCGCATCACCCCGCGCTGGGCCGCGGGCGCGTCCTCCCGGGCCGAACCCTCCTCGCGGAAGCTGGCGTTGATGCGGTCCATGGCGCGGCGGACGAAGTGCTCCTGCGAGAAGTTGGGCCCCATCCCGTGCAGCGAGAAGACGACGACCGTCGTGTTCTCGTCGACGCCTTCGAGCAGCGCCCCTACCGCGTCGTCGACGGCCCGGTAGACCTCGAGCAGCGCGCCGGACGGAACGTGCGCATGCGCCGGGACGTCCTCGCGCCACAGGATGTGCCCCGCGCGGTGGCACTCGCCGAACACGGTCAGGAAGAAGTCCCACTCGGTCGTGTCCCGGAGCCAACGCGAGAGCCGGCCCTTCGTGGCGGCCCCCTCCACGCACTCGCGCTGCATCGCCTCGAGCTGGCGGGTGTCCTTGCTGACGGGGATCTCGTAGCCCATCGGGTGGCGGCCGAAGCGACGCCGGATCTCGCGCCGGAGCCCACCCGGATTCGCCGCGAAGCGGCCGGTCAGGTCGTGCGAGCCCCAGTTGTTGACCTCGACGGCCTCGCGCATCCGGTTCTCGAAGGTGAACGGCACGTCCAGCACGGTCACGCCGAGCCCGGCGCGCGCGAGCGCGTACCAGAACGGCTCGCAGTAGAGCCAGTCGCCGTCGACGCGACGCATGCGCATCGCGTCGGGGTCCCACTGGATGTGCTGGCTGATCGCGTGATCGCCCGGCCCGAGGCCGGAGTACATCGTGGGCCAGACCGAGGCGCTGACGTACTCGGCCGTCGAGCGCAGGGGAAAGAAGGCTCCCTCGTCGAAGAGCCGCCGGAACGTGGGCAGCGAGGCCAGCGACGACCGCACCAGGGACAGCTCGCAGGCGTCGACGGCGATCATCAGGAGACGCTCTCGCGGGGCTTCGGACATCGCGAGACGGTACCCCGTTCGTCATCCTCCGGTCCCGGGGGAGCCGTGTGAAGGAGGGCAGCCTCGTCATTCCGGAAGGGGACCGACCCTTCCGGGCGGAGGTGCCGGGCGGGGAGGTGGTGGCCTATCGCCGCGCCGGCCCGGGTCACGCGGAGTGCGAGGACGCGGCGGCCGTCGTCTCGAGCACGGCGGGGACGCTGCTGCTCGTGGCCGACGGCATGGGCGGGCAGCCAGCCGGGGCGCGCGCGAGCCAGCTGGCGATCGAGGAGGTGGCGGCCCGCGTGCTCGCCGAGGTCGGCGAGGGCGGGGAGCTCCGGCACGCGCTGCTCGACGGGATCGAGGCGGCGAACCGGGCGGTCCGCGCGCTCGGGGTCGGCGCGGGAACCACGCTCGCGGCGATGGCCGTGCGCGCCGACGGACACGCGCGGGCCGTTCACGTGGGCGACTCGGTGGTGCTGCACCTCGGCCAGCGCGGCCGGATGAAGGCCAAGACCGTCCCGCACTCGCCCACCGGCCTGCTGGTGGAGGCGGGGACGATCGACGAGGCCGAGGCGCTCCGGCACGAGGACCGCCACCTCGTCACCAACTACATCGGGCAGGAGGGGATGCGGATCGAGGTCGGCGCCTCGAAGCGCGTGATGCCTCGCGACACGCTGATCGCGGCGAGTGACGGCCTCGCCGACAACCTCGACCTCGAGGAGATCGTCAACCGGGTGCGGCGGGGCCCGCTGCTCGCCGCCGGGGAGGCGCTCTGCGAGCTCGCCCGCCAGCGCATGGAGCGGCCGGGGCCGAGCGACCCCTCGAAGCCGGACGACCTGACCTTCCTGCTCTATCGACCCAGCGGCCGGTAGCCGGCCGGCGAGCCCGCGGGCCCGGAGCCCAGGGGGCCGTCCCTGCGGGAACCCGGGCGGCACCGGGCGGGCGGCAGGATTGTGCTCCAGGTCTTAGGTTTCATGAGAGAATGGCCCGGGTCCGCTGGGCAGCTCCGCCCGGGCCCAACGTCAGGAGGACTCTTCCTTCATGCGCGCCATCCTCTCAATCCTCGTCTCTCTGCTCGCCGCCACCCTGCTCGCCCTGCCGGCCCTCGCCCAGGAAGACGTCGCGCCCGGTGCGCCGACCTTCTCGGAAGGCGACGTCATCACCATGGACAAGGTCGATTCGCTGAAGCCCTTCCTGCCGCCCGAGTTCTGGGCGAACCGCGATTTCTTCTTCTACGAGGGCATGCAGCTCGAGATCGGCCCCTTCCATCGCGACTACTCGGAGCCCGAGCTCTACCAGCAGGTCTCCGCGCAGTACAAGGGCCAGGCACGCATCGGGCCCGAGGCGAGCCTCGAGAACTACACGGCCGGGCGGCCCTTCCCGGGCGAGATCGACTGCAAGGGCGATCCCCAGGCCGGCACGAAGCACATCTGGAACTTCGACCAGCAGTGGGAGGGCGACGGCTCGGACGCCCGCTGGTACTACAGCTACTGGGACCGTGGAGAGGAGCTCCCGCTCTACTACGAGGGCACCTCGAAGACGATCTTCATGTCGCGACGCATCGAGCCGGAGTACGCGGCCAACGGCCACGACATGTTCCGCGGCGAGAAGCGCAAGAGCGCCTTCGGCATCGAGGTGGACGGCCCCTTCGACGCACGCGGCATCCTGTTGATGACCTACCGCTACAAGGACTCCGAGAAGCCCAAGAAGGAGACCAAGAACGACGACACCTGGGTCTACGTCCCGACGCTGCGGCGCGTGCGCCGCATCTCCTCGGCCCAGCGCACCGACGCGGTCTCCGGCACCGACTTCACGCTCGACGACCTACGCAGCTTCGCCGGCGTGGTGCCGCAGTACAGCTGGTCGTGCCTCGGCGAGACCGAGGTGTTGGCCCCGATCAACAGCAAGGTGGGCGCCTACCCGTACGTGCGGGACCACAACTTCGGCCCCTACGGCCTCTCCTACGCGGACGACCGCTGGGAGCTGCGCAAGGCGGTGAAGATCCGGTTCGTGCCGAACAACTCGGACCATCCGTACTCGCGGAAGGACATGTACATCGACAAGCAGACGTACACGCCGCTCTACTCCTTCGCCTACGACCGCAAGAACGAGCTCTGGAAGATCATCACCCACAACCACCGCTGGTCGGAGGAGAGCCTCCCCCAGGACGCCAAGAAGAAGGAAGGGGAGTGGTACCGGGGCTGGGATGCGGTGCCGCAGCCGCGTGACGTGCGCGTCGTCAGCGACATGATCGTGAACGTCCAGACCGGTACGGGGAACCGCATCGAGTTCTGGGACGGCAACGGCACGCCGCTCGACAGCAAGGGCCGGGTGCGCCGCTACGTCGACATCGGACGCCTGACGAAGGGCAGATGAGCCGCCGCCCCAGGCGGCGAGCGACGACCCATCCGGGCCGACGGGCCCCATCCAGATTCCGGAACGGAATCCGGATGGGGCTTCGCCCTATCGCTCCTCGGCGGCCGCTCTGAGCTCGTCGAACGAGGCCTGGAGGCACTCGGCGTAGAAGGCCGGGTCGGGCATCTGGTCCCGGCACGCGGTGATCGAGATGCTGATGCGCCCGGTGAAGCTGAACACCGGGTGGATCAGGCCCATGCCGTCCATCACCGGGCCCATCCCGTAGAGCCCGACCATCTTGGCGCCCGTGAAGTAGAGGGGCACCTGGGGGCCCGGCACGTTCGTGATCACGGTGTTCAGGAACGGCTTCACGCGGTTCGCGAGCCCGAGCCGGCTGTAGAGGCGCGCGGCCAGGCCCGAGAGCGTCCCCGGCAGCACCTGGGTGATGTCGGTCATGGTGCGGGCGCCGAGCGCGTTCGCGGTGGCCTTCGATCCCTGCGTCCCCCGGTGGACCTTCTGGAGCCGCTCCAACGGGTCGGCGACGTGGGTAAAGAGCGTCACGGACATCGCGGAGATCTGGTTGCCCGCGCTGCCGCGCTCGGCCTCGCTGCGCACGGAGATCGGCGCCATCGCCACGAGCGACTCGTCGGGCAGCTCGCCGTGGTGCTCGAGGTAGCGGCGCAGCGCGCCACCGCACACGGTGAGGATCACGTCGTTCACGGTCGCGCCGGGCACGCGCTTCCGGATGTCGCGGATGTCCTGGAGCGAGAAGACGCGCCCCTCGACGACGCGGTGCGGGGAGACCGGGCCGTTGAAGCGGGTGCGCGGGACCTCGCCCGCCCCCTCCACCTCGTCGCGGGACGGCGTCCGCAGCACGCGGGCGATGGGCGGAATGGTCTGGCTCATCACGCGCGCGAAGCGGAAGGGCTGGCGCAGGTTGTTGAGGGTGGTGCGCGCGGCGAGCTCGAGGGTCGTCGGCGGCCGCTCCGGACGCCAGGGCTTCTCCTCCGGCGGCGGCTCGGCGTCGGGCGCGGTGTCGTGGATCGCGGTCGCCAGCTCCGCGCCCGAGACCCCGTCGATCGCGGCATGGTGGATCTTCGTCATCACGGCGAAGCTGCCCGGCGGCACGTCCGCGACGCCGTTCAGCCCCTCGATCACGTACATCTCCCAGAGCGGCTTCGCGAGGTCCATCGGCCGGGCGTGGATCCGCGCCACCTGGATACAGAGCTGCCGCCAGTCGCCCGGGTGGGGGAGCGCGATGTGGCGGACGTGGAACTCGAGGTCGAAGTCGGGGTCCTCGAGCCAGTAGGGGTGATCCACGTCGAACGGCACCTTCACCAGGCGCTGGCGGAAGCAGCGGGCCAGGTGCAGACGACGCTCCACGTTGGCGAGGATGCCCTTGAAGGTGACGCGCCCTTCCGGGGCGGTGGACTGGTCGTAGATGGCGAAGGAGCCGATGTGGGTCGGCGCGTTCGACGTCTCGAAGTAGAGGAAGGAGGCATCCATCCCACTGAGCTGTTGCATCGGGAACCTCGCGAAAGGGGGAGCGTCGGCCCCATCCTACGCGGGAGGGAGCGGGAGCGGAGCGGATTCTCGGCGGCTTCCCGCATCCGGCCAGAGTGCGGGTCCGACCCCCCGGAATGCGCGTCCGGGCCTACCATGGGCCGCAGGCGCCGGCTCCCGCCGGCCGCCGGTCGCAATGGGGAGGGATCCGTGCAGGTTCGAAACCGCATCATCGTCGTGACGGGCGGCGCCAGCGGCATCGGCCGCGGCCTGGTGGAGCGCTTCCACGGGGAGGGCGCGCGCCACGTGGTCGTGGCCGACCGGGATGCCGAACGCGCCCGCGAGGTGGCCGCGTCGGTCGGCGGCACGGGCGTGGCGATCGACGTCTCGGACGAGGCCGCGGTCGTGGGCCTGGTCGAGCGCACCGAGCGGGACGTCGGGCCGATCGACCTCTTCGTCTCGAACGCCGGCTACGTCACGATCGGCGGGCTCGAAGCGCCCGTCGAGGACCTCCAGCGCATGTGGTCCGTGCACGTGCTGGCGCATCTCTACGCGGCGCGCGCGCTGGTCCCGCGCATGGTGGAGCGCGGGGGCGGGTACCTGCTGAGCACGGCGTCGGCGGCGGGCCTCCTCACCCAGTTCGGCTCGCTGCACTACGCGGTCACCAAGCATGCGGCCGTGGCGTTGGCCGAGTGGATCGCCATCACGCACGGCCACCAGGGCATCCGGGTCTCCGTGCTCTGCCCGCAGGCCGTCGAGACCCGGATCGGCGAGAACAGCCCGGACGCGGAGCGCCTCGGCGGCGGCCCCGGCGTCGCGAGCGCCGACGGCGTGCTCCAGCCGGCCGACGTCGCCGACGCGGTGATCGATGCCCTCGCCGAGGAGCGCTTCCACGTGCTGCCGCACAAGGAGGTGGCCGAGTACGTGCGTCGCAAGGGCGAAGACGTCGACCGCTGGATCGCGGGCATGCAGCGCTGGCAGGGGCGGCTCTATCCCCCGGATCGGCACCCGGCGCGCTGGCTCACGGGGGACTGAAGCCGCCGGAGGCGCCTCGTCGTCCCCTCACGAGGGGACACGCCAGGTCGTGCATGGGCCTGCCCAGCCTCACATAATGCGGATGTGTCGCGTCACAGCGTGATCCTGGTCGAGGACGACCCGAACGCCCGTCGCCATCTGGCGGAGGCCGTGAACGGCTCCCCCGATGCCGAGCTGGTCGGGGAAGCCGCGACGCTCCGCGACGGCCTCGTGCTGCTCGGGCGGGAGGCGCCCGACGTCGTGATCGTGGACCTGGGCCTGCCCGACGGCAACGGCATCGAGATCATCCGCGCCGCCCGCCAGCTGGCGGCAGACACCCAATGCCTGGTGGTGACCGTGTTCGGCGACGAGAAGAGCGTACTCGGTGCGATCGAGGCGGGCGCACGCGGCTACCTGCTGAAGGACGCCTCCCGCGAGCGCATCGCCACTTCACTCTCCGACCTGCTGGCCGGCGGCGCGCCCATCGACCCGTCGATCGCACGGCACCTGCTGCTCCGGTTCCAGGAGCCGACCCGGCCCGCCGGACCGCAGCCCGCGCTCTCCGCGCGGGAGATCGAGGTGCTGGAGCACGTCGTGAAGGGCTTCACGTTCCCCGAGATCGCCGACCTGCTCGGCATCACGAAGCACACGGTGACGACCCACGTGCGCCGCATCTACCGCAAGCTCGAGGTGCGCTCACGCGGGGAGGCCGTGTTCGAGGCGCTCCAGCTCGGCATCGTCGAACTCGACGACTGACGCCGCGGCGCCCGATCCGACGCGACACCGCGGCCCGGAGGCGGGTTGGGGTGGGCGGAGACCTAGGCCTCGGACCACGGCAGCGTGATGGTGACGCGGGAGCCCTCCGCGGTGCTCGCGACCTCGAGCGCGGCGCCGATCTCGTCCGCGCGCCGGCGCATGTTGGCGAGCCCCCTCCCCGCCCGGGCGGCCTCGGGGTCGAAGCGAACGCCGTCGTCCCACACCTCGAGGCGGATTCCCCCGGGCGACGGCGCGCCCTCGACCCGCAGGGTGGTGGCCCGGGCGTGGCGCACGACGTTCGCGATGGCCTCCTGGAGCACGCGCAGCAGGTGGAGAGAGCGCTCGGGCCCGAGGCGGACCGTGCCGGGAAGCGCGCCCACGCGCCAGTCGAGGCGTAGGCCGCTCGCGTCGAGCAGCGGATCGATCCGCGCGCGCAGCGCACCGAGCAGCGCGGGGAGGTCTGCGAGCCCGGGGTCGAGCGAATCGATCACCACCCGCATGTCTGCGAGCGCCGTCCGCAGGGCCCGGGCGGTCGCCTCGGGCGTGCCGCCCCCCGATTCGACCAGGGTCAGCGCCGACACCAGATGGCCGCCCATGCCGTCGTGCATCTCGCGCATGATGCGTTCCCGCTCGGCGGCGATCATGCGCTCGCGCTCGAGGGCGCGTAGGCGCTCGTGATTCCGGGCCAGCTCCGCGCTCTTCTGCGCGACCCGCTGCTCGAGCTCCCGGTTCAGCCGGGCGGCCGCATCGAGCGACGAGACGAAGCGCACGACCAGGCTCGCTCCGAAACCGAGCACGATCACCGGCACGAGATAGGCGAGCAGGTGGACGCCCGTCGCCTCGACCCACCCCATCTGGACGCCGAAGTCGTGGACCGCGAAGACCAGCCCGAGCGCGCCGCCCGTCAGATAGAGCGCGCGCTCCCACGGCGAGAAGCGCCGCTGATGGCCGAGGATGGTCAGCGTCGCGTAGCCACCGACGACGAGGCTCCCGGCGTGGAGGGCGTTGGTGACGTCGTAGAAGACCTCGATCGGGGCGAGCGCCGTGGCGGCGACGGCGAGGAGCGCGAAGGCGAGCAGCGCGCGCTCGACGTTCGGGCGATCGAATCCGAGCAGGCGATGCGCCCAGATGGCGAGGGCGACCGCGAAGCACTCGATGGGGGGGTGGATGATGCGCTCCCACGTCCAGTGCGGCACCGGCACGTCGCGCACCCAGTAGTTGAGGCTGGTGACCGACCAGAGCAGGATGGCGAGCCCGAACCAGCCGTAGACGGGATCGCGGCGCGTGCCCGCCCAGAGCGCGAGGATGAAGAGCGCCGTGAGCCAGGCCACGGCCGTGGCGAGCCGCGCGAGGCTCAGGCGCAGCGTGGTGAGTCGGTCGTAGATGGGCCGGAGCGCCGCCTCCGGCCCCACCGACACCGGCCCGAGCCCTCCGTGCGCATGCGGGTACGCGAACAGACGGACGCCGAGCACGTTGCGCCCCTGCGTGAGCAGGGGCGCGGGGACCCGGAAGAAGAGGGGCCGATTGAAATTGTGCGCGACCGGCTCCTCGAAGCTTCCTCCCGAGCCGATGCGCACGCCGTTCACGTGGACCTCGGCGTTCATGTTCACGCTCGGAAGCAGCACCGCCCAGGTCTCCCCGCCCGCGGTCGGCCCGTCGAAGGCGAGCTCGTACCAGCCGAAGCCGCCCGCCTCGGGCCGCCGCTCCCGCCACGCGTCGGGGAGCGACACCTGCAACCCCGCCGCCTCGTCGCGGGCGGGCCCCGGCAGGTCACCGAGCCGGAAGCGGGCGTCGCGGAGGACCGTGACCTCCCGGTCCGACGTCGCAGCGGTGCACCCGATTGCGAGGACGACGGCCAGCGTGAGTCGCAAGGCCCGCACGGTGACCCCAGCGCCGGGAGTGGAGGGCCCGGCTCCCGGAGTCTAGGTGTAGCCCAGCGCACGCAGCGAGCGACGCGGGCCTCGAGCCGTCGATCAGACCTCGACGGGCAGCGCCGCGAAGCCGCGCACGTTGACCGAGTGGACCCGCGCGATCCCCTCGGGCACCACCTGGTAGCCGGGGAAGCGCTTCCACCACTCCTCGAAGGCCACGCGCGCCTCGAGTCGCGCCAGCGACGCGCCCATGCAGAAGTGCGTGCCGCGCCCGAACGAGAGCATCGCGCTGGTATCGCGGCCGATGTCGTAGATGTCGGGCGCCTCGAAGACGGCGGGGTCGCGGTTCGCCGAGCCGACGAGGAGCAGCACGCTCTCGCCAGCGGGGATCGTGGTGCCGCGCACCGTCACGTCCTCGAGCGTGATTCGCATCAGGAGCTGCGTGGAGTTGTCGTAGCGGAGCGTCTCCTCGACCCAGTCGGGGATGAGCGACAGGTCGTCGGCGAGGCGCTTCCGCTCGGCGGGGTTCCGCCAGAGCCAGTAGAGCGCGTTGCCGAGCAGCTTCGTCGTGGTCTCGTTGCCGGCCACGATCATCAGGTTGCAGAACCCGAGCAGGTCGTCGTCGCTCGGCTTGAAGCCGTCATCGTCGAGCGCGAGCAGCGCCGAGAGGAGGTCGTCCCCGGGGTTCTTGCGGAAGGCGACGATCCGGTCCTTGAAGTAGCTGCGGATCTTGAAGAACGCCTCGGTGCCCGCGGGCGGCACGTCGACGTCGCCCTCGTCGCGATGCACCAGGAGGTCCGCCCAGCTCCGGAGCTCCGCGCGATCCGCCTCCGGCACGCCCAGCATCTCGCTGATGACGTCCATCGGGAGCTTGCCGGCGAAGTCGGCGATCACGTCGAAGCGCCCGGCCCCGACCAGCGCGTCGAGGTGTGCCACCGTGATCTCGCGGATGCGGGGCTCGAGCTCGGCCACGCGCCGGGGCGTGAAGCCGCGCGAGACCAGCCCGCGGAAGCGGGTGTGCTCCGGCGGGTCCATCGCGAGGAACGAGGTGCCGGCGCGCGCGCCGGCCCGCCCCGCGGTCGGGTCGATCGAGACGCCCTCGCGGTTCGAGAACAGCTTCGGCGCCTTGAAGGCCGCGAGCACGTCGTCGTGGCGGGAGAGCGCCCAGAAGCTCGCGTCGGCGTTGTGATAGACCGGGGCCTCCTCGCGCAGCCGTGCGTAGAGCGGATACGGGTCCTCGTGGAACGCGTAGGCGTAGGGCGAGAACTCGAGCATCCGCTCAGGGTAGGCCCCTTACATTTCGTACGCAATGTAAGTGGCTCGCATGCGCCGGGCGGCGGATCCGGGCTACCAACGGAACCCGCCCGCGAAGGAGCCCCCCGCATGGTCCGAACCCTCTTCGTCGCCCTGACCCTCGTCGCGGCGTTCCTCACCGCGGCCGTCACCCGGGACGCGTTGGCGGAGCGCATCGCCGCCGCCGACCGCAGCGACGCGGACCGCGCGCGCGACGCCGACCGCAAGCCCGCCGCCGTCCTCGCCTTCCTCGGCATCGAGCCCGGCATGAAGGTGCTCGACGCGATCGCCGCCGGTGGCTGGTACAGCGAGGTGCTCGCCGCGGCGGTCGGGCCCGACGGGAAGGTCTACGCGCAGAACCCCGACTTCGTGCTGAAGTTCCGCGAGGGCGCGAACGACAAGGCCCTCACCGCCCGCCTGGCCGGGGGCCGGCTGCCGAACGTGGAGCGCGTCGACGCCGACCTCGCCGATCTGCCCGTCGCCGACGGCTCCCTCGACGCGGCCTTCACCGCGCTCAACTTCCACGACATCTACAACAACCCGGGCGGGGAGGAGGCCGCGCTCGCCTTCCTCACGACCGTGGCGCGCAAGCTCAAGCCCGGCGGCGTGCTCGGGATCGTCGACCACCAGGGCAGCGCCGGACAGGACAACCAGGCGCTCCACCGCATCGAGAAGCGCCTCGTGGTGGAGGTCGTCGCGAAGAGCCCGCTCGTGCTCGAGGCCGAGAGCGACGTGCTGGCGAATCCGGCGGACGACCACACGCAGCAGGTGTTCGCACCCGGGATCCGCGGCAAGACCGACCGCTTCGTGCTCCGCCTGCGGAAGCCGGCGTCCTAGGCGAGGACCGCGCCGATCCGGCTACGGACACACCCCGAGCGTGTCGCCGTGCGCGAGGTGGGCGGACACGGCCGAGGCCGCCACGCGGAGGGTCCGGGTCCTGCGCTCGCCCTCGTCGAGCGACTGGTGACAGACGGCGACCCGCGCCTCGGGCAGCGTCGTCGTGGTCGGGGTCGGCGTCACCGTGGGGGTCGGGTCCGACAGCACCGCGGCCGGGGCCAGCAGGATCAGCGCGATCGACAGGGCGAGGCCAGACGGCTTCAGCTTCACGGGCAACGCGAGCCCTCCTACACTGCTTCCGGTGCGACCTTCGCCAGCACCCATGGCCGAGAACCCGGGCGCATTCTGCTACGGGGCCACGGAATTGTCGAGCACGCACTTTCGAGGGGACCGGCGTGGAGCTCGTGATCAGCTACGACATGCGGGCCCCGGCCTTCGGCGCGCCGGCGCGCGAGCTCTACGCGGCCGCGCTCGACCAGGTCGCCTGGGCCGACGGCCTCGGCTTCGACAGCGGGGGGCTCGGCGAGCACCACGGCTCGCCCGACGGCTACAACCCCTCGCCGCTGATCCTGGCGAGCGCCATGGGCGCGCGCACGAAGCGGATCCGGTTCCGGACGGCCGTCGTCCTGGCGCCGCTCTACGACCCGATCAAGCTGGCCGAGGACGCCGCCGTCACCCAGCTCGCGACGGGCGGCCGCCTCCTGCTCGGGATCGGCGGCGGCTATCGGCCGAGCGAGTTCGAGACGTTCGGCCGGAAGCTCGAGGACCGCTGGCGCGTGGTGGGCGAGACCATCGAGCTCTTGCGCCTCGCCTGGACGGGTGAGCCCTTCACCTGGCAGGGACGACGCTGCGTCGTCACCCCCCGCCCCGACCCGCCGCCGCCCATCCTGCTGGGTGGGGGGACCCCGGCGGCGGCGCGCCGCGCCGCGCGCATCGCGGACGGCTGGTTCCCGCCGCTCGAGCCCCGGCTCTGGCCCCCCTATCGCGAGGAGTGCCTGAAGCTCGGCAAGCCCGACCCGGGCGAGTACCCGAGACAGGGCCCCATCTTCCTGTGGATCTCGAAGGACCCGGACCGCGACTGGGAGCGCATCGCGCCGCACGCGCTCCACCAGCTCCGCTCCTACAGCGAGTGGACGGTCGAGGCCTACGGGAAGCCGTCGGGGCCCTACGCCAAGCAGATCACGCCCGAGACGGTGCGGAACAGCCCGGCCTACCAGGTGCTGACGCCCGAGGAGACGCTGGCGCTCGCCGAGAAGCTGGGCTCGCACAGCGTCCTCTACCTGAACCCGCTGCTGGCCGGCCTCGACCCGGCCTTCGCGAACGCCATGCTCCAGCTCTACGAGCGCGAGGTGCATCCCTACCTGCAGCGCTAGGCCCCGCGGGGCACATGCCGTTTCAGACGACTTAATTATTGCAGTTGCCTGAAATTAATGGTACTGCTGAGGCCGTGGCCGAGACCGCCCCCACCCCCAATCGCTTCGAGCGCCGGCGCCTCGAGACCCGCGCTGCCCTCCTCGATGCCGCCATCGCGCTATTCCAGCAGCGGGGCGTGCGCGCCACCAAGCTCGAGGAGATCTGCGAGCACGCCGACGTCTCGGCGCGCACCTTCTTCAACCACTTCGAGACGCGCGAGCACCTCTACCGGGCGATCGCCTGGCAGCGCGCCGAGCAGATGGCGGCGCTGATCGAGGCGCGCGGCGCGGAGCGGGCGCCGTTCGACGCGAAGCTGCTCGGCCTGTTCGACGCAATCGGGGCCTACCTCGCGGAGCGGCCGGCCTGGCGCGAGATGGTCGGCGAGATGCTCTCGCTCCGTCTCGAGGGCGAGGCCGACGCGCAGCGCAAGCTCGGCCAGGCGCTGCTCGGCTTCGTCACGGCGGGCGTCGCGAGCGGCGAGGTCGCCGCGCGCCACCGCCCCGACGTGCTGGCCGACCTCGTGCTCGGCGGCCTCACCACCGCGCTCCGGCGCTGGTGCGACGACCCGGGCTACGACCTCGAAGCCGGACTCGGACGAGCCGCAGAGGCGCTGCTCGATCTGCTTTCCCCTCGGAGGAACTTCGCATGACGACGAAGAGCGTCGAGACCTTCATGAGCGACCCGATCGGCTACTTCGACGGCTCGATCACGAAGATGCACACGATCCCGCAGCCCGAGCTCGAGGCCATCCAGCGCGACGCCATGCGGCGGCGCTTCGCCGCGCACCGCGAGAGCATCGAGATGCTCCGCAACCTCGCCGACCGGCTCGACGTGAAGGAGGTGCGCGAGTTCGACGACGTCGCGCCGCTCTTCTTCCCCCACACGGCGTACAAGTCCTACCCGGCGGCGCTGCTCGACAAGAAGCGCTTCGACCTGATGACGAAGTGGCTCCAGAAGCTCACGCCAGAGGACCTCTCGGGCATCGACTGCAGCGGCTGCGACTCGATCGAGGAGTGGATCGACCGGCTCGACGCGGGCTCGGCGCTGCGCGTGATCACCTCGTCGGGCACGACGGGGACGATCTCGATCATCCCGAAGGACAAGGAGGGCGGCTACTACGGCATGCGGCTCTGGCGGCTCTTCCTGTTCCAGCGCTTCGGCGAGCCGCCGCCCGACGAGGCGCCGACCGTCGACGTGATCTGGCCCAACTACGCGGACGGCAAGCTGGGCCACCTGCGCATGGTGGGGCTGCTCAAGCGCGAGTTCACCGGCGACGACGAGAGCCGCTTCCACGCGCTCTACAACCAGGCCGTGAACACCGACCTGCTGTTCCTCGCGAGCAAGCTCCGCGCCGCGGCCTCGCGCGGGGAGCTCGACCGCGTGAAGATCGACCCGAAGCTGCTGGCGCGCAAGGACGAGTTCATGGCGATGGAGGCCCGCCGCCCCCAGGAGATGCAGGCCTTCTTCGAGCGCATGACGTCGGAGCTCCGGGGAAAGCGCGTCTTCATGACCGGCACCTACGCGCTCATGTACGAGATCGCGAAGGCGGGGCTCGAGCGTGGGGTGAAGGACGTGTTCGCGAAGGACTCGGCGATCCTGACCGGCGGCGGCACCAAGGGCTTCGTGCTGCCCGAGAACTACATGGACGTGATCAAGGAGTTCCTGGGCGTCGACCGCATCCAGGAGGGCTACGGCATGTCCGAGATCAGCGCCTTCCACTGGGCCTGCGACGAGGGCCACTACCACGTGCAGCCCTGGGTGATCCCCTACGTGCTCGACCCCGAGACGAGCGAGCCGCTCCCGCGCGAGGGCGTCCAGACCGGGCGCGCCGCGTTCTACGACCTGCTGCTCGAGAGCCACTGGGGGGGCAGCATCTCGGGCGACGAGATCACGCTCGACTTCTCGACCCCGTGCCGCTGCGGCCTCGCGAGCGTGCACATCCACCACGACATCATGCGCTACAGCGAGAAGCAGGGCGTCGAGGACGACCGCATCACCTGCAACGCCACCCAGGAGGTGCACGACGAGGCCGTGAACTTCCTGAAGGACGTCGAGGCGTGAGCGCCGCGGCGTTCCGTGTCCCGCTCTTCCTGCGCGGCGAGGTGGTGGAGGAGGACTGGAAGACGTTCGGGGGCCGCTACGGCGGCGCCAGCTTCGAGGCCCCGGACCTGGCCCGCCACGTCGAGCGGCTGCCGCTGGCCAACCCGGTGGCGCTGGCCGACCTCTACGAGATCTCGTTCGACGAGATCCTCGACGTGCTGGCGGAGCTCGGCCGCGCGCTCGACTTCGAGAAGAACCGCCACGTCCAGGCCGCGTACCAGGCGGCGCTCGTCGCGGCGCCGTACCCCGCCTCGATGCTCAAGGTGAGCTACACGACCCTGCCGGCGGCCTTCGACCGCGAGGCGATCCGCGAGCTCGCGGACTCGCGCGTCGGCATCGACCATCTCGAGGGCTGGGTGCCGCGGCGGCTCCGCGACGGCCGCGAGATCCGCGTTCGCGCCTTCGGCGCGCGCGCCCTCCACATCCCGGCCGGCAACGGCGGCATCGTCTCGGCCATCACGATCATCCGCAACGCCATCACGCGGAGCGACGCGATCGTGAAGGCGCCCTCGAACGACCCGCTGACCGCGCTCGCCATCGCGCGCACGCTGGCGGACGTGGCCCCGAACCATCCGCTCACGAAGCACCTCGCGGTGGCCTACTGGAAGGGTGGCGACACGGCCGTCGAGGAGAAGCTCTTCCGGCCCGAGCACGTCGAGAAGATCGTGGCGTGGGGCGGCTTCGCCTCCGTGAAGCACGTCACGCGCTACATCCAGCCCGGCCTCGAGCTGATCGCGCTGGACCCGAAGCGGAGCGCGAGCATCATCGGGCCCGAGGCGTTCGAGAGCGACGAGACCCTCGACGAGGTGGCCCAGCGCGCCGCCTGCGACGTCGGCATGGCAAACCAGGAGGGCTGCGCCTGCGCGCGCGTGATCTACGTCCTGTGCGGGAGCGACGCCCAGGGCATCGAGCGCGCCAACCGGCTCGGCGAGCGCATCTACCAGAAGCTGCTGGCGCTCCCCGACCACATCAGCACGAAGCCGCGCAGCTTCGACCGCGAACTCAAGGACCACCTCGAGGCGTCGCGCATGGCCGGCGACGACTGGTACCGCGTGATCGGCGGCGAGCAGAACGAGGGTGCCGTGATCGTCTCGCAGATGGACGAGGCCGTGGACTACGCGCCGCTCCTCTCGGGGCGCGTCGCCAACGTGGTGCCCGTCGACGACGTCAAGAAGGTGACGGACGCGGTGAACGCCTACACCCAGACCGTCGGCATCTACCCCGAGCGCCTGAAGCGCGAGCTCCGCGACCAGCTCCCGCTCTACGGCGCGCAGCGCCTCACCTCCCTCGGCTACGCCTGCCACGTGAACCCGGCCATGCCCCAGGACGCGATCGAGCCGGTGCGCCGCATGTGCAAGTGGATCGTCGACGAGGAGTGCGACCCGGCACGGGTTCCGCCCGCGTGGAGGTCGGGAGCGCGGTAGCATCGCGCGATGAGGACGCCGAGTGCGCTCCACCCGGTGGTGCGCGGCCTGGCAGTGGCGGGGGTGTCGGCGGGCCTGTGGGCCGCGAGCTTCCCGCCCCTCGGCGTGTGGGCCCTCGGCTGGTTCGCCCTGGTCCCCCTCTTCTGCCGCCTCGTACTCCTGTCCCCGGGCCGGGCGGCCGGGCTGGCTGCCGCGTGGGCGGCGCTGGCGACGCTCGGGGTGGCGTGGTGGTTCCCGGCGACGGTGGCCGGCTTCTTCGGCGCGGGAGCCGGCTCGGGGCTCGCCGGCCTCGCCGTGTTGGCGGGGCTCGACGCTGCCCTCTACGCGCCGTTCGGCGCGTGGCTCGGCGCCTGTGGGCGCCGCGGGCGGGCGAGTCCCCTCGCCGTCGGCGCGGCGTTCACCCTCGCGGAGTTCGTGCGCTCGCGCTTCTGGATCGCGAACCCCTTCGCGCTGGCGGCGGCCGCACAGACCGAGGGGCCGTGGCTCCAGCTCGTGGACCTGGTCGGCGCCTTCGGGCTCGGGTGGCTCGTGGTCACGACCAACGCCGTGGTGGCGGGCTTCTGGTCGCCGGCCTTCCGCGGAAGCGCGCCGTGGCGCAGACGCACCGCAACGGTGGTGTGTCTTCTCGCGGGCCTCGGGTACGGGCTCGTGAAGGCCGCGGCACCCGCGGTCGGCTCTTCGGCGCGGGTCGGGGTGGTCCAGACCCTGCCCCCGAGCCACGCTCCCAGCCAGGGTCCGTCGCGGCTCGAGCGCCAGCTCGCGCTCAGCCGGGAGGCCCTCGACCACGGGGCGGAGCTGGTGCTGTGGCCGGAGTACGCGGTCGACTTCTATCTCCGGGAAGCCGGCCCGGAGCGCGATCGGCTGCTGGCACTCACGGCGGAGACGCCCCTCGAGCTTGCGGTCGGCGCGCCACACTACCGGGTCGGGGACGGCGGCGGGCTCCGCTACACGACGAGCGTCTTCCTGCTGCGCGACGGGCAGGTGGTCGGGCGCTCGGACAAGACCCACCTGGTGCCGTTCGCCGAGTCGGCGCCCCTCGGCCTCGCCCTTGCCGCGCCGGGAGCGCGGTACAGCCCAGGAGAGGGCGCCCGTGTGCTGGAAGCCCGCGAGGTGGCCCTCGGGAGCCTGATCTGCTCGGAGGCCTTCTTCTCGGACGTGGCGCGCCGGCTGGTGCGCGGGGGCGCCGAGCTGCTCTCGAACCCCTCCAACGACGCCTGGTACGGCAACGCGGCCGGCGCGGCCCACCAGCTCCAGGCTGCCATCCTGCGGGCGGTGGAGAACGGCCGTCCGCTGGTGCGACCCGCGGCTGCGGGGGCCTCGGTGCACATCGACAGCCGGGGACGCGTGCGAGATCTCCTGCCGGGCCGGGACGAGGGCGTGGCTGTGGTGCACTTCACGCGGCCCACTGGCCACACGGTCTACAATCGGCTGGGAGACGGGGCCGTCTGGCTCGCCGCGTTCGTGGCGGCGGCCCCTTGGTTCCCCACAGCGCTGCTTCGTAGGAGATCCCGATGAACACCCGTTCCCCCCGCCCCTGGCTCCCCCTGGTCGCTTCCCTGCTTCTGGCGGCCCCGGCCTGGTCCGGTTCGCCCGGCCCGAATGCCCGCCTCAACCTGCTTCCCCTCGGCACCTGCCAGGCCGAGCCCGAGCAGCACTGCCTGGACCACTTCGACTGCGAGAACGCGATGGGCGGTCCGGGGCGGTGCTCGACCTCCCTCGCCCGGGAGCGCATTCGCGGCGTGCTGACGGTGATCGGAGACAAGGACTCCTCGCTTGCCGGCCCGCCGATACCTCTCACCGAGGATGCCGCCGGCAACGTCGTGCCGGAGGACTTCTCGGGCACCACGCTCACCCTGATGCTCGAGTTCATGCACCGGGGGGAGCGCGTGGTGATCGCCGAGAGCTTCCGGGACCTGGGACCGTTCGTGAGCCCGGAGCTCAACATCGACTGCGCCGGCTTCTGCTTCCCGACCTGGCGCGAGCCCGCCGTGGAGACGCGCGTGGCCCAGGAGCCCAGCGACGACGACACCTCCGGCGCGGGCGGCGGTGGTGGCGACGGCGGCGGCGCTGGGGGCGGCGGTGGCGGTGGCCAGCAGGCCGGCAGCCAGGGTATCCGCATCCTCTGGGCCACGCTTCCGCCGGCCGCGGAGGCGGAGCTGGTGCGCATCCTCGAGCTCCCGGAGGGCGCGGTGCCGTTCGTCGAGATGGTGGACGAAAAGGACATCTTCGACCACGCGGCCGAGGACGACCTGCTCGCGTCGGTGCACCGGCTCAAGGTGGTGATCCGCGCCATCCTGCCCGAGGGCTGAGCCCGGGGGAGGGATGCGCCGACTCGGAGCACGCGACGCAGCCCTGCTCTGGACCCTGCTGGGCGTGTGGGCGGTCTGCTTCACGCTGCACGTGAACGCACTCGCCACGGGGCGCCTGGCGTGGCTCCCGCTCCAGGTGGCCGGAGCCGACGGTCCGGACGACTACCCGGTCGTGAGCGGCTTCTGGAGCGGAGCCGAGGCGGAGGCGAGCTCGCTGCGCCCCGGCGATCGCCTGGTCTCCGTCGGAGAGGCGCCGCTCCGAGGCGCGGGCCCGCTCGGGTTCGCGGCCCGCGCCTACCAGGCGCTCGGGGACACGGGACCCGCGCCGCGACTTCGCTTCGAGCGGGCGGGCGAGCGAGGCGAGGCGGCGCTGCCCCTCGTCCCGGTGCGATGGCCGGGGCGCGTGACCTTCCTCTCGCTGGTGTTCGTGGCGGCCGGCGCCGTCGCCTTCGTGCGCTCGCGGGGCATGCGCGCGGCGGGGCTGCTCTTTGTCTCGATGTGGGGCTACGCGCTCCACTGGACCTACTTCTTCGGCTCACCGCCCGCGCTGACGCCGCTGGCCGTGGCCGTCTTCGCCCTGGGGGTGTCCGTGGCCCTGGTCTGCGCGTGCTGGGCCCTCCTGGAGTTTCCACCCGAGACGGCGCGTCGCGGGGCGTGGCGTTGGCTCCCGCTGGTCTTCGCTCCGGTGGGTCCGGCGGCGTCGTCTTGGGCGTTCGACTGGCCGTTGTCCTCGTCGCTCGGCTGGTCCCTGAACCTCGGCGGCTCGATCGCCTTCCTGCTCGTGATGGCGCTGCTCCTGCTCTCGAACTTCCGGCGGGCCAGCGGCGACGGGCGCCGCCAGATCAAGTGGGTGGTGCTCGGGGTGCAGGTCGGCGTGGTGCCGCCGCTCCTCGCGGGCGTCGCCACCCTGGCGCGCCCGGAACTGTGGTGGCTCTGGGAGCTCAGCCTGTTCTCGCTCGCCGCGATTCCGCTGGGCGCCGCGGTGGCGTTGGCCCACGACCGCCTGTTCGACGTGGACGGACTCCTCACCCGCGCCAGCAGCCTCTCCCTGCTCTCGCTGGGCCTGGTGGCGCTCCTGATCTTCGTGATCCCCCGCCTCGGCGCGGCCCTGGATGAGGTGGTGGACCCGACGGTGGCCCAGATGGGGCTCTCGGTGCTCGCGGCCGGGGCGCTCTTCGGCCTGCGCTCCTGGCTCGAGCCGACGCTGGGTCGGGCGCTCTTCGCGGAACGGCGTCGGCTCGAGACGGAGTCGCAGCGCCTGCGCGATTCCTTCGACCGCTGCGAGAAGCCCCGAGAGCTGCTGACCCGTCTGGGCGAGGGGCTTCGGGAGCTGCTCGCCCCGAGCTGCACCGTGGTCTACTCCCCGAGCGGGACGGTGTTGGCCCCGCTCTACGCCGACGGACCGGCGGTGGCGCCGGGGTTCGAGCTGGAGGGGGCCTTCGCGCGCGGGCTCGAGCGTCTCGCGGGCCCGGTCTCGCGCCACGAGCTCGGTCGGCTGCCGACCTGGCAGCCCTCGGAGACCGAGGTGGCCGCGCTCGACGCCATGGGGGTGGACCTGGTACTGCCCCTGGTGCTGGACGGTCGCCTCGAGGCGCTGGTGTGCCTGGGCGAGAAGCGCTCCGGCGACCTCTACTCGCAGACGGACCGGGCGCTCCTCGCGGGGGTGGTGGATCGCGCCTGTCAGGAGCTACGGCACTTCGAGCGGGAGCGGACCCTCGAGACGGAGCGCGCGCGCAGCGAACGCCTCGAGCGCTTCGTACCCGGGGCGGTGCGCGAGCGCATCGACGGCGGCGAGGCGCTCGACGCGCGCCCGCGCCAGGTGACGGTGCTCTTCGTGGACATTCGCGGCTACACGGCCTTCTCCGAACAGCACCGGCCCGACGAGATCTTCTCCCTCGTCAACCGCTACACCGCGGCGGTGAGCGCCCGGATCCGGGCGCACGGCGGCGCCGTGGTGGACTTCAGCGGCGACGGCCTGATGGCCGTCTTCGGCGCGCCGGAGGCGCACGCGGAGAAGGAGCGGGCCGCCGTGCGCGCGGCCCGCGCCATCGTGGCCGAGGTCCGCGAGCTCCTGGCCGAGGGGCGTGGCGAGGAGCCCTTCGCGCGCGACGTGGGCGTCGGGATCGCGAGCGGCGAGGGCTACACCGGCACCATCCGCTCGGTGGAACGCGACATCTGGTGCGTGCTCGGCAACACCACCAACCTGGCCGCTCGGCTCCAGGCCCTGAGCCGAGAGCTCGAAGCCTCGGTGGTGATCGACGAGGCGACCGCGCAGGCGTGCGCGGGTGAGCTCGCCGGCTTCGAGCGCGTGGGGCTGCGCCAGGTGCGCGGCCGCAATGTGCCGGTGCTGCTCTACGCCCTGCCGCTCGCCTGAGCCGCGGTGTGCTGAAGCCCATCGCCGCCCCTCGTCGTTCGCGCGATGGATCCAGGCCCGCGCCGGCTTCGCCTAGACTGGGGCCCAGGAGGATCCCCCGTGGCTGGACGGCTCGCAGGCAAGCTCGCGCTCATCACCGGCGCCGGCGCCGGGCTCGGCGCCCAGATGGCGCGCCGCTTCCACGAGGAAGGGGCCGAGATCGTCGTGAACGATCTCCGCAAGGCCGCGGCCGAGGCCGTCGCC
>JBFIYM010000004.1:0-52275 GCA_041605395.1 Myxococcota bacterium
GCCCGAAAGGACTGGGTCGCGCACCTGAACGCGCTCGGCGCGAACCTCGCCGACGGCGGGCGCTCGCTGGTGCCGCTCGACCCGGACCGCATGCTCGCCGACGCGCGCCAGGCCACCGGGCTCGACGACTTCGGCGACGACTGGTTCCAGGAGCCCTACCGCGCGCTGGTGAAGGCGCTCGAGCAGGAGGCCGAGCTCACGCTGCTGGGCCGTCTCCTGATCCGCTCCGACATCGCGCGTACGCTCGAGAGCCGGCTCCGCGTCGAGGACTGGCTGGCCCGCCACCCCGAGATCGAGGCGCAGCCCGTGGCGCCCGTGCACGTCGTCACCGGCCTCGGGCGCTCCGGGACCAGCGTCCTGCACGAGCTCTTCACGCTCGACCCCGACAACCGCGTCCCGATGCTCTGGGAGATGATGTACCCGGTGCCGCCTCCGGAGCCGGCGACGTTCGAGACCGACCCGCGCATCCGCCGCGCAGACCTCGAGATCCGGATCATGGACGAGATCGTGCCGGCCATGCGCACGATCCACGAGCTCGCGGGCGACCAGCCGAACGAGTGCATCTTCCTGCTGGCCTATTCGTTCGCGTCGGACATGTGGATCGGTCGCTTCCACGTACCGAGCTTCGCGGTGTGGACGGGCACCCACGACCTGCGCCCGGCCTACGCCTACCACGCGAAGCTCCTGAGGCTGCTCCAGTGGCGGCACCCGAAGCCACGCTGGGTGCTGAAGGCGCCGTCGCACCTCGGTCGCCTGCGCCTGCTCTTCGACACCTATCCGGACGCGCGCGTCGTGATCACCCATCGCGACCCGATCCAGGTGCTGGCGTCGACGGCCGACACGCTGGCCAGCCTCAAGTGGATGGGCCGGGACGACGCCGACTACGACGCGGACGTGCGGCAGATGGCCTTCGGCAACGCCTACCTGTGCCAGCGCCTGACCGACGAGCGCAAGGCCGGGAAGCTCCCCGAGGACCGCATCGTCGACCTCCGCTACGCGGACCTGATGGCCGACCCGGTGGCCGCGCTGCGAGGCGTCTACGCGCGCTTCGAGATCCCGTTTCCCGAGGCCCTGGCCGGGCGCATCCGCGCCCACCTCGCCGCGCGCCCGAAGGACCGCCACGGCGCCCACGCGTACGCCTTCGCCGACACCGGCCTCGACCTCGAGAAGGAGCGCCTGCGCTACGCCGACTACCAGGCGTACTTCGACGTCCCATCCGAGGTAGCCTCCTGAGGCCTACCGGAGGTCCCCCATGCCCGTCCAAGACATGCTGACCGTCGACGCCGATGGCCACGTCCTCGAGCCCCGCGACACCTGGCAGAAGTACCTCGAGCCGAACCTGCGGGCCGACGCGATCCGCATCGAGAAGGATTCCGAAGGCGTCGAGGTTTTGCTCGTCGAGAACAAGCCTCACCTCGCGCTGCGCGGGACGCTCGGCGCGCTCGGCGGGATCGAGATGGACTCGACGGACCTGATGACCCCCGGCGCGCGCAGCTACGAGGACGGCTGCCCGCCGGGCGGCTACGACCCGGCCGCGCGCCTCGCCGTGATGGACGACGAGAAGATCGACATGGCGCTCCTCTATCCCACGATCGGGATCGCGTGGGAGGGCCTCGTCGAGAGCCCGAAGCTCGCCACGGCGTACGCCCGCGCCTACAACCGCTGGATCGTCGACTTCTGCAACCACGACCGGAAGCGCCTGGTTCCGATCGCGCACATCTGCCTGAAGGACCCGGAGGGGGCCGTCGAGGAGGTGAAGCGCGCCCGCAAGGACGGCTGCGCGGGCGTCTACCTCTCGCCGGACCCGGCGGCCCGCGACGGGCGCCAGTTCGACGACCCCGCACTGGCCCGGTTCTGGGAGACGGTGCAGGACCTCGACATGCCGATCGCCTTCCACGTGGTTGCCCGACACACGAGCATGCTCCAGGGCTTCCTCGGCGGCGGCAACGACGTCCGCGCCGCCGCGGGCCAGGTCGTGTTCTCGTTCACCTTCCTGGCCCTCGACGTGATGGCGGCCTTCACCTCGATGATGACGCGCGGCCTGTTCGAGACGTACCCGCGCCTCAAGTGCGCGGTGCTCGAGGCGGGCTCGAACTGGATCACCGCCTGGCTCGACCGCATGGACCACAAGACCGAGGTGATGCACGCCTTCACGCCGATGAAGCTGCTGCCGTCCGAGTACTTCAAGCGCCAGTGCCTGATCTCCGCCGAGCCCGACGAGTCGATCACCGCCGCGGTCGCCGAGCACCTGGGCCCGGACTACGTGATCTGGGCCTCGGACTATCCGCACCTCGACGCGTCCTTCAACGTGGTCGGCGAGATCCGCGAGAAGATCGCGTCGCTCCCCGAGGCGGCCCAGCGCAAGATCCTGGGCGAGAACGCGCTGCGCTTCTACGGGCTCTCCCGGTAGCGCCGAGCGCCGGAGCGCCCATGGCCGAGCCGGACGATCTCGAGAAGGCCTGGCTCCGTTTCGCGGAGCGGATCGGCACGCTCGGCGCCCTCGTCACGCAGGCCGGCGCCCCCGCCTCGCCCCGCGACCGGGCCGAGGGCTACCGCTATCTGGCGCGGACCGTCGCCGCGAACCTCGACCTCTGGATCCGGCGCGGCGACCCCGACGACCCGCGCGTGTTCTGGGTGGCCGACACCTGGGGGCTGCCGAACGCCGACGCCGTCTACACGAACGTGCCCTTGCGGGGCGACGCGGTCTACGAGATCGAAGGAACGCGCGGGACGGTCCACTGGCTGAACTTCCAGGCGACCGCGGGCTGGTTCGGTACGGACCAACCCATGCGCGTGGTGTCCGAGATCTCGGGCCACGAGATCGAGGCCGAAGCCGACGGCCGCTTCCGCATCGTCCTCGGCGGGCCCGAGCGGCCGGGGAACTGGCTGCCCCTCGCCGACGACGCCTCGATGCTCACGGTGCGCCAGTTCTTCTACGACTGGGATGCGGAGCAGCGCGCGGAGATCACGATCCGGCGGCTCGACGCCCCGCCCGGCCTCGCGCCCCCGGACCCCGCCACGCTTGCGGCGCGCCTCGACACGGTGGCGTCGATCACCGAGGCCACCACCGACTTCGGCCCGAAGCGCGCGATCGCAGCCCGGACGCACATGACCAACGCCTTCGCGCCGCCGATCGGAGCCGGCAACCAGCTCGGCATCAACCGCAACGTCTACACCGGCGGGCACTTCGTGCTCGGCCCCGACGAGGCGCTGATCCTCGAGGTGACTCCCCCGAAGTGCTTCTACTGGGGCATCCAGCTCGGCAACTTCTGGATGGAGCCGATCGACTTCGCGAACCACCAGAGCAGCCTGAACGGGCACCAGGCCGTGCTGGATCCGGACGGCGTGTTCCGCGCCGTGATCTCGGCCCGGGATCCCGGCGTCCCGAATTGGCTCGACACCGCGGGCCACGCCGAGGGCGCCATGCTGATCCGCTGGCTCGACTGCGACGAGGGGCGGCGCCCGACCACGAAGAAGGTGGCCTTCGACGCCGTCCGGGAGACGCTGCCGGCGTCGACGCCGCGGGTCAGCGCAGACGGGCGGGCCGAGACGCTGGCGCGGCGGCGCGCACACGTCGCGCGCCGCTACCGTTAGCCGCCTGCGCTGAGCTGGAGGAGGAGCCCGTGGCGGACGAGTGGAAGGCGACGCTCGAGGACCTGAGCGAGCGGCGGAGCGCGGCGCGCGCGATGGGGGGCGAGGAGCGCCTCGCCAAGCACCGCGCCTCGGGCAAGCTCGACGCGCGCGCCCGCGTCGACCACCTCCTCGACAAGGGCTCCTTCCAGGAGCTCGGCACCCTGGTCGGAGGCGCCGAGGCGCCGGCCGACGCGGTGGTGATGGGCTCGGGGCGGATCGACGGGCGGCCGGTGATGGTCGCCGCCGAGGACTTCACCGTGAAGGCCGGCACCATCAGCCAGGCGGCCAACGCGAAGCGCTACCGCGCCGCCGAGATCGCGCTCCTCGACCGCGTGCCCCTCGTGATGATGCTCGACGGCGCCGGCTTCCGCGCCGAGGGGCGCCACGGCGGCCGCGCACCGACCGACCTCCTCGCGCAGGGCCGCTGCTCCGGGAAGGTGCCGCTCGTGACGGCCGTGCTGGGCTCCTCGGCCGGCCACGGCGCGCTGGTCGCCCCGATGTCGGACTTCACGGTGATGAGCAGCCACGCCGCGGTGTTCACGGCCGGCCCGCCGGTGGTCTTCGAGTCGCTCGGCGAGAAGGTCACGAAGGAGGAGCTCGGCGGCCCGTCGGTCGCGGTCGCCAGCGGCCTCATCCACAACGAGGGCGCGGACGACGCCGCCTCGCTCGACCTCGTGCGCCGCTATCTCCGCTACCTGCCGTCCTCGGCCTGGTCGTACCCGCCCGACGCACCCGGCGCAGACACCGCGGCGCGCGCGGTGCCCGAGATGGTGGACATCGTGCCGCGGAACGGCCGGAAGCTCTACGACATGCACGACGTGCTCGAGGTCGTCTTCGATCGCGGCTCCTGCTTCGAGATCCAGCCGAGGTTCGGGAGGACCGTCCTCTGCGTGCTCGCCCACCTGGGCGGCCATCCCGTCGCCGTGGTCGCCAACCAGCCGAAGGTCATGGCCGGCTCCGTCGACGTGGATGGCGCCGACAAGGCCGCCCACTTCATCACGGTCGCCGACTCCTTCCACCTCCCGCTCGTGTTCCTCGCCGACAACCCGGGCGTCATGCCCGGGCGTGCCTCCGAGAAGCGGGGCATCCTGCGGAGCGGCGCTCGGATGTACGCGGCCCAGATGCAGGCCACCAGCCCGAAGCTCCAGGTGACGCTCCGCAAGGCGTACGGCTTCGGCTCGATGGTCATGGCCATGATCCCGTTCGACCAGCAGTCGGCCGTGTTCGGCTTCCCGGGCGCCACGATGGGCGCCATGGGCGCGTCCGCGATGAGCCGCGCGAAGGGCGCCGACGCAGAAGAGGCCGAGCGCCTGCGTCGGGCCGAGCTCGAGGCCTCCTACCACTCTGCGGGCGGGCTCGGCTTCGACGAGCTGATCGACCCGCGCGAGATCCGGAACGTGCTGCTCCACGCGCTCGAACGCGCGCTGTTCCGGCGCCAGGCCGCGCCCGAGCCGGTGGCGCGGGTGGGGATCGTGCCGTGACGCCGGTCGTGCGGGCCGGGTAGCGCGCGGCCCCGCTGCCGCTCGCCGAGCCTCGCCTCCGCCCACTCAGCTCCGGCCCATCAGCACCTTCGCGATCGTCGTCGCGTTCGGGAAGGAGCCCGTGATCCCCGAGCTCATGTAGCCGGCGTCGGTGATCATCGTGATGCCGTTGATGCCGCGCGCGGCGTCGCTACACAGGAAGAGCAGCGGGTAGGCCTGCTCCATCGGACTCGACGCCTCGATGCCCGTCTCCTTCCGGTAGTCGGCACCGAAGCCGAGCCACATCTCCTTGTTCGCCTGCGCGAGCGGCGTGTCGGTCGGGCCGGGGCAGGTGCCGTTGATGCGGATGCCGCGCTTCAGCAGCGGGTACGCCTGGCTGGCCACGTAGGCGCAGACCGCCTGCTTCATCGACATGTAGTTCGCCATCTCGTGCTTCTCGACCCAGGCGACGGCGCTGTCGAAGTCCGGCGTGGCGAGCAGCTCCTGGAGCTTCGGGAGGTTGGCCTCCCAGCCGAGACCGGCCGCCGACGAGATGAAGCCGATCGCCGACCCGCGCGGGAGCATGTCCGCGGCGAGCATGCGGTCGATCAGGTGGCGGTGGCCGATGAAGTTGATGCGCTCGATGCCGGGTGTGCCGTCGGCCACGCCCGCACACGCCAGGAGCGCGTGGACGGGGCCGCCGCAGGCGTCCACGGCGGCGTCGATGGACGCCTTCTCCGCGAGGTTCACGCGCAGCGCCTTGACGCCGCTCTGCGGGACCTCGGCATGGTCCATCACGACGACGTCGGCGCCCGCGTCGAGCGCCAGCTCGGCCGCCGCGGCGCCCATGCCCGTGGCGCCGCCGACGACGAGAACGCGCTTGCCATCGAACCGGAATGCATCGAAGAGCGACATCGGAATCTCCTGGGGGTTGGGTCGGCTAGATCCGGGCCGGCAGGCTCTTCCAGCCGCGTACGGTCGAAGTGCGAGCCATCCGGGCGGCGTCGTGGTCGATCTCCCACTCGGGCCAGCGCGCGAGCACCTCTTCGAGCGCGACGCAGCCCTCGAGGCGGGCGAGGCTCGCGCCGAGGCAGAAGTGGATGCCGATCCCGAAGCTCAGATGGCGGTTGTTCCTTCGCCGCACGTCGAGGCCGTCGGCGTCTTCGAACTCGCGCTCGTCCCGGTTCGCCGCGCCGTTCAGGAGCAGCAGCACCGAGCCCTCCGGGACCGGGGTGCCGTGGAGCTCGACGTCGCGCGTGACGTAGCGCGCCTGCACCGGTGACGGCGCCTCGTAGCGGAGGATCTCCTCGATGGCGCTCGGGACGAGGCGGCGGTCCTCGGCGACGAGACGCCGCTGGTCGGGGAAGCGATCGAGCAGGTAGCCGGTCCAGCCGATCAGGCGGGTGGTCGTCTCGTTGCCGGCACCGGCCAGCAGGCCGATGTAGGAGAGGAGCTCGGGGTCGCGCAGCGTCCGCTGGACGCCTTCGTCGTCGACGAAGCGCGCGTTCAAGAGCTCGGTCATGAGGTCGTCGGACGGATTCTTGCGCCGCCACTCGATGTACTCCGCGAAGCGTCCGGTGCCGGAGAGAGCGCCCCCCTCGAGCCGGGCGCCCGGCTCCGCCCGCTCCTCGAGGCTCAGCCCGGCGTCGATGCGGTCGCGGATCTCCTCCTGGTCCTCCTCGGGGATGCCGAGCAGCATCCCGATCACGCGCATCGGCATCTGCGCGCCCAGGTCCGCGATGAAGTCCATCCGGTCGCTGCCGACCAGGGGATCGAGCGTCCGCGCGCAGAAGGCCCGCACCTGGGGCTCGATCTCGGCCATCCGGCGCGGCGTGAACAGGCGGGCCAGGAGCGCCCGGTGCGCATCGTGGAGCGGCGGATCCTCGAACAGGATGGTGCCGGGCGGGATCTGGGCGCCGCTCCGGATCAGCTCCAGCACGGAGCCCCGGGCCGAGCTGTAGGCCCGCCAGTCGGTGAGGCCGGACGCGACGTCGTCGTACCGACTCAGCGCCCAGAACTCGTACTTGTCGTTCCGGTAGAGCGGCGCCTCGTCGCGCATCCGCTTCCAGATGGGATGGGGGTCGGCGTCGATCTCGAAGTCGTAGGGGTCGTAGTAGAGTTCCGTCACGTGCTGCCTTCCCACCGGTCGCGGCGACCGGGCCAGAGCATACCCCCGCCCGGGCGCGGTGAAGCAGGGCCCCGCGGCGGGGGATCGGCGGTAGTCTCCCGGGCGCGACGGGCCCTCGTGCCCGGAGGCGCAGGAGACAGGCCGTGGAGATCCGAAGCGACGTCCTCGCGCTCGTGAAGGAGGAGATCCTCGATCCCGAGCGCCCGATCATCGACCCCCATCACCACTTCTTCGACACCATCCAGGGCTTCCCGTCCTACTCGCTGGCGGACCTGCGGGCCGATGCCGCGGGCCACAACGTCGAGAAGACGGTCTTCCTCCAGTGCGGCGAGCACTACCGGGCGGACGGCCCCGAGCCGCTCCGGCCGGTGGGCGAGACCGAGTGGGTCGAGGGGATCGCGCGCGAGGCCGCGAAGGCGCCGGGCCAGCTCCAGATCGCGGCGATCGTGGGCACGGCCGATCTGTGCCTCGGCGCGGCGGTGGAGGAGGTGCTCCACGCGCACCTCGCCGCGAGCCCGCGCTTCCGGGGCATCCGCGACAGCGCGGCGTGGGCCGAGGGAGAGGGCATCCATCGGGCTGCCAAGGTCGGGCACGCGGGCCTCTACCAGGACGCAAAGTTCCGCGAGGGCTTCGCGAGGCTCGCCCCGCTCGGCCTCGGCTTCGACGCCTATCACTATCACACGCAGACGCTCTCGTTGCTGGAGCTCGCGCAGGCCTTCCCCGACACGACGATCGTGTGCGACCACCTGAGCACGCCGCTCGGCATCGGCCCGTTCGCCGGCCAGCGCGAAGAGATCTTCGCGCAGTGGCAGAAGGACGTGACGGCGCTCGCGAGCGCCGAGAACGTGGTGATGAAGCTCGGGGGCATGGCGATGCCGTGGAACGGCTTCGGCTGGGACACCGCCTCCCGGCCCCCGACCTCGGACGCCTTCGTCGCCGCGCAGGGCCGCTACTACGACCACGCGATCGGGGCCTTCGGCGCCCGGCGCTGCATGTTCGAGAGCAACTTCCCGGTCGACAAGCTCTCGCTCTCGTACGGCGTGCTCTGGAACGCGTTCAAGAAGATCGCGGCCGGCGCTTCGGAAGACGAGAAGCACGCCCTGTTCTACGGCACGGCCGAGCGCACCTACCGGATCTGAGGCCGCCCCGGCGCGGGACGCCGACGCCCCTCAGCTGTAGGCGTCGGCCAGGCCGTGGAGCTCGAGCTTGCCGAGCGCCTCGCAGAGCGCGTCGGGCGTCCAGGGCTCGTCCCGCTCCACCCGCTGCGTGACCGTGAGCGGCTGGAACAGGCCGACGCGGTTGTGCTCGACCAGGAAGATCTGTCCGTTGATGCCCGCCGCCGCGGGCAGGCAGAGGCTCGCGATCACCACGGCCACGTGCTCGGGTGTCTGCATCTGCGCCAGCAGGCTGGCGGCACGCTTGCGCCCCTCCTCCCCCATCGCCTCGAGGCGCTTCAGGGCCTCGGCGACCATGGGGGTCGCGGTCGAGGCGGGGTTCACGGCGTTCACGGTGATGCCGCTGCCGTCGACGTCGCGCGAGAGCGCGTTGGTGAGGCCGAAGAGGCCCCCCTTCCCCACCGCGTAGGGGAGCGTGTTGGGCATGCCGGTGAGGCCGGCGCGCGAGACCAGGTTCACGATCCGGCCCCAGCCCTGCTCGCGCATCGGACCCAGCGCGTGGCGCGCGCAGTAGAAGGAGCCGTGGACGTGGGTGGCGACCACGCGCTCGAACGTCTCCGCATCGATCTCCCAGGGCGCGCCGGAGAACGCCAGGCCGGCGTTGTTCACGAGGATGTCCACGCTGCCGAACTCGCGCCGGGCGAGACCGACCATGGCCGCCGCGCCGTCCCAGTCGGTGACCGTGTCCGTGTTCGCCGCCGCCCGCCCGCCCGCTGCGCGGATCTCCTCGACGGCCCGCTCGGCCGTCGCGCTCCCGTCTTCGGCTCGGCGGATGTCGTTCACCACCACGGCCGCGCCGAGGCGGGCGAGCGCGAGGGCGGTGGCGCGACCGATTCCGCCGCCTGCGCCCGTCACGATCGCCGTCCTGCCCGCGAGCTCCATGTCGTTCCCCTCTGGGCGGGCTGCAGTCTGCCACGGGTCGTCGCGGAGCGGAACTCGACCCGCGAAGCGCGATCGCGGGGAGGCCGCCTCGCTAGGATCCGGCCATGTCGGATGGCGAGGAGTCCGCGAGGCCAGCCGGGCCGGGCGGGTGGGGACGCACGGTCGGCGGACTCGCTGCCGTGCTCGCCGCCGCCGGCGCCGTCCAGGCCTGGCTCCGGCCCGGGAGCCGGATCGAGACGCTGTCATATCTCCACCGCGACGTCCCGTTCTGGAAGAGCGTGCTCGAGGGCCACCTCGAGTTCCCCCTGCGCCGCCTGACGGACGCGTGGATGATGAGCGCCATCGAGGCCGGCCTGATCGCGGGCGGCGTGGTCTTCGTCGCCCTCCTGCTCTGGCGGGCGAAGGACATCGCCGCGGTGTTGCGGGAGGACCTGGCCGGGCGGGAGCGGAGCGAAGCGCCCGCGCCCCCGGTCCTTTCGAGCGGCGATCGACGCGTCGCCCTCGCGCTGCTGGCGGCCTTCGCCGTGCTCTACTTCGCCGCCGGCCAGACGCTTGCGGAGACGAGGGCGTTCGACACCACCGACGTCCTCTTCGAGAACGACACGCCGCGCAGCATCCAGGACATCGCGGTCGCGGGCACCAAGCACCGGCGCTCGCAGGTGCATCCCCTGTTCGTGGTGCTCCTGAACCCGGTCGGGTCGCAGCTCGCGCCCTGGGTCGGCGGGGCGCGCACGGCCGCCGTGGCGCTCAACGCGATCCTCGCCGGCCTCGGCGTGGCGCTGGCGTACGGGTTCTTTCGCATCCGCGGGGGGGAGCGCGGCACCGCGGTCGCCCTGGCGGTCGTCTTCGGGCTCTCCGCGAGCCAGCTCCTGTTCGGCGCGATCCCGGGCACCAACGCCCTCGCCGCCTGCAGCCTGATCGGGAGCTACGGGCTGTTCTGGCTCTGCCTTGGCCGCCGGCGGCTCTGGCTCTGGGCCTGGATCGCCGTTGGCGTGCTGTCGTTCGGCGTGACCCTCACGAACTTCGTGCAGACCTTCGTCTGCTTCGCCGCCCTGGCCGTCACGCTCGGGCGCCACGAGGGGTTCGGGCCCGGGCGCGCCGTCGCGCGCGCGTTCGTGCTCGGGACCCTGGTCGTGGCGATCGCCGCGGTGCTGGCGGCCCTCCAGTCCGCCCTCTTCCACAAGGCCGAGCCGTTCTTCCTGCCGGGCTCCTACGAGGGCGAGGCCCGCAACGCCACGCTCGCGATCCTCGGACAGCCCGTGATGGTGGCGGTACAGCTCGCCAAGGCCCTGTTCCTGGTCGACTTCGTCGCGCCGGTGCCGAACACGTGGCGGCTGATGCAGGAGGGGATCCCGGCCGTGACGTTCACCAGCTCGTGGAACTACAGCGCCTTCGGGTGGGCCGCGGCCGCGCTCTGGATCAGCGTGCTCGCGAGCGGGACGGCCGCCTTCGCGCGGCTGCGCAGGCGAGAGCCCGCCTTCGTGGCGGCGATCACGCTGTGCCTGCTCTTCAACCTCGCCCTCCACTCGGTCTACGGCGTCGGCGAGAAGGGCAAGATCGAGTACTTCGTGTACTCGGGGAACTTCACATTCCTGGTGTTCGTGGTCGCATCGAGCGCCTGGCTCAAGCCCGCGGGACGCGCCGGCCGCGGCCGCCTCGTCGTGCTCGCGACGCTGCTGGCGATCAACGGCGCCTGGATCCTCGCGAAGCTCATCGAGCTCTACTCGGCGTAGCCCAGGGACCGCAGCTGCTCGAGCGTCTCCTCGTCCCGTTCCTGGTCCGGCGGCGGACGGAGGGGACCCGGGCCCGAAGGCTCCACCAGCAGCGTGCGGACGTCGGCCAGGAGCGCCGGGAGGCGCGGGTCCCCGGCGGCCGCCAGGTCGTGCCGCTCGGCCGGGTCCGCCGCGAGGTCGTAGAGCTCGGTGTGCCCGTCGTCGCCCACGATCAGCTTCAGGTCGCCCTGGCGCAGCGCGAACAGCCGGCGCTTGTACTTCGCCAGGCGAGGATGGTGCGCCCCCTGCCCCAGCGCCACGAGTGCCTGCCGGGGGTAGTCGTAGCTCAGCAGCACCGGTCGCTCGCTCCCCGGCCCCGGCCCGCGGAGGTCGATGCCGTGGACGCGCGCACCCTCCACGCCGGCCAGGCCCGTGAGGGTGGGGAACAGGTCGACGAGCTGCACCGGATGCCGGACGCGGCGGCCCGGCTCGAATGCGGACGGAAAGCGCACCAGCAGCGGAATGCGCACCGTCGTCTCGTAGAGGTTGAAGACGTGGTCGACCATGGCGTGCTCACCGAGGTTCTCCCCGTGGTCGGAGGTCACCACCACGACCGTCTCGTCGAGCAGGCCGCGCTCCTCGAGGAGACCGACCAGCGCGCCGACCACCTCGTCGGCGTAGCGCAGCTCGGCGTCGTAGAGGTCTCCGAGATGCCGGAGCTAGCGTGGCGTGAGCTGCTTCTGGTTGCGGTAGAACGCCCGCCAGTGGTTCCGCTCGAGCGCCGGGGGGTTCTCGCCGACGAACTCGGCGCGGAACTCCTTGCCCGAGGTATAGGGGTTGTGCGGCTCGATCAGGTTCACGAAGGCGAGGAAGGGGTCGTCCCCATGGCTGTCGAGGAACTGCTCGAGGTGCGCGACGGCCGGGTGCTCCCCCTTCCGGTCGATGGGCGCGTCCCAGGTCTCGTGGAACTCCTCGAAGCCCTGGTCGAAGCCGAGCCGGCGGCCGACCATCGGATTGCCGACGATCCCGATCGTGTCGTACCCGGCCCGGCGGAGGACCTCGGCCAGCGTCTCGCGAGCGGCCGGAAGGTCCCAGGCGGCCTGCGTCACCCGGTGGGCGTAGGGGTAGAGCCCGGTGAAGAGCGAGGCGTGCGACGGTGCGGTCCACGAGCTGGTCGAGTAGGCCTTCTCGTACACCGTGGAGGAAGCCGCCAGCTCCTCCAGATGGGGTGTGGTCTCGCGTTCGTAGCCGTAGAGCGAGAACCGGTCCCGCCGCGCGGTGTCCAGCACCACGAGCAGCACGTTCGGGCCCTCGGGCGCCCGACGGCTGAAGCAGCCGGAGACGATCGCAGCGAGGGCGATCGCGAGCAGCGCGACCGATCCGCCGCAGACCAGCCTCATCCCCTGCCACGCCCCGCTCATCGCGCGCCCAGGAGCCCCTCGACGGCGCGCGCGAGCTCTGCACCGAGCAGTCGATTCCCCCGCGCGTTCACGTGGCCGTCGCCTGGAATCGAGAACTCCGCCCCGGGCGCGCCGCCGTATGCGCCGCGAAGGTCCACGGTCCGGATGCCGACCGACTCGAAGCACCCGATCCGATGGTCCGCGCCGGCCGGATGCAACGCGACCACGAGGTCGACGCTCGCGAAATGGGCGGCGAGCTCGTCCCGCGCCTGGGCGAAGAGGGTGCAGGCCAGCCTGCGGTCGGAATCGGTGAAGCGCATCGGCCAGGCGATCCCCAGCCGACGCAGGACCCGGCTGCCTCCGATCCGGGACATCGCCCAGGAGTAGACCGGCCGGGCGGTCTTGAAGAAGCCGTCGCGCACGAGTCGACCGCCCTCCCTGCGGTAGTAGGGCAGCTGGTCCACCCAGCGCATGGTCCGGCTGGTGCCGAGAAGCCGGTGCAGGTGGAAGCCGGGCAGGACGTAGACGGCGAGGCCCTCCGGCTCCGCGACCTCGGCGCGCAGGTCGGTCGATTCGAGCTTCGCCAGGAGATGCTGCGGGCCGTAGCCGCGGTAGCCGTAGTTGTAGGCCCGAACGCCGGGAAGATGGCGTGCCGTCTGGTAGGGAAGCGACTCCTCCGCCTCGAGCCCCTCTCCGAACGTGTTCGAGCCGCCGAAGAACAGCAGGAACTTCGTGGCGCGGAACGAGGGGCCCGCCGGGACGACCCGGCGTCCCGCCTCGTCGAAGGCGTAGACCACGTCGTAGAGGACCTCTCCGCCCCGAACCTTCTTGCTGCGCACCCTCAGCCCCGGAACCGGCTCCCAGCCCATCGCCGCGCTGGCTCTCGTATAGCGCCCGGAGATCTCGGCCGCAGCTGGCCCCTGGCCCATTCCGAGCAGCGCCTCGGCGCTCGCGAAGAGCCCGGCGACCAGCAGGCCGCTCGCGAGCAGCGCCACCCCGTTCCGCCAGTCGCGCAGCCCTCGTTTCCTTCCGCCGGCCGGTACCGCTCTACTCAGGCCCGGTGGTCCTCCACCACCCGCGGGACCATCTGCTGCAGGAAGTCGTGGGGGAAGCCGAGCTCGATGCGGCTGGCCTGGTCGAGGCGCTCGCGCTGCGCGGGCTCGAGCGTGAAGTCGAGGCAGCCGAGGTTGTCGTCGAGCTGCGCCCGCGTCTTCGCGCCGACGAGCGGCACGATCACGCCCGGGCCGTGGCGGACCCAGTCGAGGGCGACCTGCGCGGGCGAGCGGCCGATCTCCTCGGCGACCTTCACGACCTCGGCCGCGATGCCCAGGTCGCGCTCCCGGATGCGGCCGCGCATCTGGGCGCGGCCCTTCGTGCCGGCGTCCCGGTTGTACTTACCCGTCAGGATGCCGGAGCCGAGCGTGTCCCAGGGCGTGACCGCCAGGTCGAGCGCGCGGGCCATGGGCAGGAGATCGCGCTCGGCGGCCCGGTCGAGCAGGCTGTAGCGGATCTGGAGGCCCACGAAGGGGGTCCAGCCGCGCAGGCTGGCCAGCGTGTTCGCGCGCGCCACCTCCCAGGCGGGCGTGTCGGAAATGCCGACGTAGAGCACCTTGCCCTGGCGCACGAGGTCGTCGAGGCCGCGCATCATCTCCTCGACCGGCGTCGTGAAGTCGCGTGCGTGGACCCAGTAGAGATCGATGTAGTCCGTCTGGAGACGCTTCAGGCTGGCGTGGACGGCGTCCATCATGGTCTTGCGGCTGTTGCCAGAGGCGTTGATGTCGCGGCTGCGCATGGGGCCGGTGTACTTCGTGGCCAGCACGATGCGCTCGCGGTCGCCCTTCATGAACTCCCCGAGGAAGCTCTCGCTGCGGCCGCCGCTGTAGACGTTGGCGGTGTCGATGAAGTTGCCGCCCGCCTCGCGGAAGCCGTCGTAGACCTTGCGGCTCTCGGCCTCCTCGACGCCCCAATCCCGCGTCCCGAAGGTCATCGCGCCGAGCGCGAGCTCCGAGACGCGCAGGCCGCTGTTGCCCATCAACCGATACTTCATGGCCGCCTCCGGTCGGGTCCCCCGGGAGCCTACCCGTCCCGGGCGACGCTGGCCGACCTTCCCGGGCTGCGCGAGCCTCGGGCCCATGGACGTGCGCCCGCTCCGCGATCACGAGGTCTACGAGGTGGCCGGGATCTGGCACGACGCCCGCAAGGAGACGCACACCTCGATCGGCATCCAGGCGGAGCGGGGCATCACGGCCGCGGACAGCGCCCGCATCTTCCGCGAAGTGATCGCCCCCGACTCGGCGATCTGGGTGGCCGAGCAGGGGGACGTCCTCCTCGGGTTCGTCGCGATTCGCGGGTCGTACATCGATCGGATGTACGTGCGTCCCGCTGCGCAGCGGGGCGGCGTCGGCACCGCGCTGCTCGCGAAGGCGCGCGAGCTCTCGCCGTCGGGCCTGGAGCTCCACACCCACCAGGGGAACAAGCGCGCGCGCCGCTTCTACGAGAAGCACGGCTTTCGCGCGGTCGCCTTCGGGCTGAGCCCTGCCCCCGAGAACGAGCCGGACGTGAAGTACCACTGGCGACCCGGCGGCACGGGGCCGTAGCCGCCTAGCGCCGGAAGCGGCGCTCGATGTGGCGGCGTCGGACGGCGATCTGGCGCGCCCGGTCCTCGGCGCTGAACGCCGGCGTGTCCTCGTGGAGGGCGCTCGGCAGCGCGCCGAAGTCGACCACCCGGGCCGTCGGCGCCGGCGCGTTCTTCGACCAGACGTAGCGATAGGTCATGCTGCCGGTGCTGCGGCCGTCCGTGTCGATCCAGTTCTGGACGCCCGGGTCTCGCGCCGAGATCACGATGCGTGCCAGACCGTCGGGATCCACGCGGGTCTGCCGCTGGTTCAGGGTCGTCTGGCGGTGGGCGTACTCGGGCAGCTCGAACCAGCCGAAGCTGTACCACTGGAACGACCAGTAGCGGGCCTCGGGCGGCTCGAAGGTCAGCACGAGGGCCTGGTCGGGCTCGAGCACCCAGCGCATGCCCCCGTAGAAGATGTCCTCGGACCCCCCCGGAACCTTTCGCGGCGGAAACGGCTGGTTGGCCGGTTGCTGGCCGGCGAACTCCGCCATCCAGCCGTTCCAGAAGGGAATCGAGGTCTCCACCCAGCGGGCGGCGCGGTCGAGGCGCTCGGCCATCTGCGCCGGGGTGAGCGGCGCCGGAACCGCGGGGCCCGGGCTGATGCGCTCGATGTGGAAGGTGGCAGGCGACTCGGTCTCCCAGTCCACGAAGTACTGCCGGATGCCCACGTGATCGGTATCCGGCGCGGTGCGGATCCCCTGGCCCGGCTCGACGTCCGGTCCGAGCAGGATCGAGAAGTCGCCGTTCGCGTCGATCGGCAGCTCGGACCGATCCAGGTCCCCCGCGACTCCGGTCCGCTGCTGGTGCATGTCCCCGTTCTGGGTCGAGATGATGAGGTCGGCGATGGTCGACACGTTGCCGCTCAGCCGGTAGGTCTGGTGGCCCGCGATCCGCGCTCGCAGGTAGAGGTTGTCGACGTTCGGGCCGCCCCACTGGAGGATGTCGTCGTCGTGCCGGTAGAAGCGCGGGAACGCGGTGTCGGCGAAGTCGATCTCCCATTGCAAGGCCATCGCCACGGTGCGCGCGAGGTGGCGGTAGCCCTCGGCGCGGTCGCGCGGGGTGCCGGGGTAGGCGTCCGAGAGGATCGCCTGGCCGACCGCATCGATGCGTTTCGTGAAGTCCTGCCAGGCGGCGCCGCGCTCGAGGGCGCTCGCGGGCGCGGGCTCCTCGGCGGAGGTCGGCAGCGCGGTGAGCAGCAGGATCGCCGTCCAGAAGGGGTGTCGCGAGCCACCGCCCGCTCGTCGGTGCTTCATCCGAGCCGCCTCCGGTTCCGCGTGAGGAGCGCAGGCCGCGCTCCCGCGTGTGAGCGAGCGTAGTCCAGACCGAGCCGCCGGCGTCGTCCCGGCAGGCCGGGCTAGCATGCCGGCGCGCGCGCCCGCCTGCCTCCGGAGCCACGATGACGACGCCCTCCGTCGAGTTCCTGTTCGACTTCGGAAGCCCGAACGCCTACCTGTGCCACCTCGTCCTGCCTGCGCTCGAGGCCCGCACCGGCGTGCGCGTCCGCTACGTGCCGGTCCTGCTGGGCGGGGTCTTCAAGGCCACAGGCAACGTCTCGCCGGCGGTCTCGCTCCGCGGCATCAAGAACAAGGGCGAGTACCAGGCCCTCGAGACGCGGCGCTTCCTGGCCGCGCACGGCATCGAGCGCTTCCGGCCGAACCCCTTCTTTCCGGTGAACACGCTCCAGATCATGCGAGGCGCGATCGTGGCCGAGCGTGAGGGCTGCTTCGCCCGCTACGTCGACGAGGTCTACCGGCACATGTGGGCCGAGCCCAAGAAGATGGACGAGCCCGACGTGATCGAGGCGGCGCTGCGCGAGTCGGGGCTCCCCGCGGAGCGGATCCTCTCGGGGATCCAGACGCCGGAGGTCAAAGCGGCGCTGCTCGCGAACACCCAGGCGGCCGTGGATCGCGGGGTGTTCGGCGCGCCGAGCTTCTTCGTGGACGACGAGCTCTACTTCGGCAAGGACCGGCTGCGCGACGTCGAAGAAGAGATCGAACGGAGGAAGCGGGCCTGAGCGGGCGGCCGCTCACGGCGCAGCGGGGCGACCCAACAGGAACTGCGTGCGCGCCGCGTGCGCCTCGCCCGGGAAGTCGGCGAAGACGCCGTCGACCCCCGCCTCGAAGAAGAGCCGCAGCTCGTCGGCGGCGCCCAGGCCGGGCGGGAGCCAGCGCGGCTCGCTGCGGAAGGTCCAGGCGTGGACCAGGAGCCCCCGCGCATGCGCCGCTTCGATCAGACCGGTCGATCGCACGCTGCCGTCCGGGCCCGGCCGCAGCAGGTGCAGCTTCCAGACCCCGATGCCGTCGGCGTAGCCGGCAACCGCGTCGAGCCCCGCGGCGGATGCGAACGCCCCGGACGCCTCGTCGCTCCCGACGAGCTGCACCAGGCGCAGCCCGGTCAGCCGATCCAGACGCTCCAGGCTCGAGCGCTCGAAGGACTGGAGGAACACGGGCGCCTCGGGCCCGTCGAAGCCCCCGCGCGCCAGGACCTCGACCACGGCCTCCTCGAGCGGGAGCCCGAGCGCCCGGTGATAGGCCGGATGCTTGAGCTCGGGATAGAGGCAGAGCGCCCGCCCCGCCGCGGCGGACGTGGTCCGCACGAGGTCGATCACTTCTTCCAGGGTCGGGATCCCGAGCCGCCCGTCGGCGCCCGTGAACCGCAGCTCCGGGAGCGCCTGGCGCGCGCGCAGGGTGCGGATCTCCGCCAGCGTGAAGTCGCTCGCGAACCAGCCCGCCTGGGAGGCGCCGTCGATGGCGTGCGCGGCCCGGTAGCGGTCCCGGAACTCCGGACGCACGGCGACGTCGGTGGTTTCGCTGAGGTTCGGCTCGTGACGCGCGATCAGCGCGCCGTCCCGCGTCGCGACCAGGTCCGGCTCGACGCAGTCGGCCCCGAGCTCGATCGCGAGCCGATAGGAGGCGAGCGTGTGCTCCGGGAGGTGGCCGGGCGCACCGCGGTGTCCGATCACCAGCGGCGCCGGCAGCGGCACCGGCCCGCCGGGCGGAGGGGTCACGGCGCAGGCGGCGAGCATCAGCAGTCCGGCGAGACAGCGCGGCAGCGGAGCGACCATGGGCGAAGTTCTACCCGATGGGCGCCCCGCCCCGCCCGCCCGGTTCCACGCTAGAGTCGGCGCCCGACGCGTGAAGGTCTACACCACCGCACCGATGGAAGACCCGCGCGACGCGCGGCGCAGCTTCCCCGCGCTCGAGGCGATCGGCTACGACGGCGCCTTCAGCTTCGAGGCGAAGCTCGACCCCTTCCTGCCCCTCGCGCTGGCGGCCGAGCACACGCAGCGGCTCCGGCTCGGAACCGCCGTCGCCATCGGCTTCGGGCGCAACCCGATGAACCTCGCGAACGCGGCCCACGGGCTCCAGGCGATCAGCGAGGGCCGCTTCGTGCTGGGGCTGGGCTCCCAGGTCAAGCCGCACATCGAGCGACGCTTCGGGATGCCGTGGTCGAAGCCGGCGCGGCGCATGCACGAGCTGGTGCGGGCCGTGAAGGCCATCTTCGCCTGCTGGGAGGGGCAGGCCCCGCTCCACTTCGAGGGCGAGTTCTATCGCCACACGCTGATGATTCCCGCCTTCGACCCGGGCCCGAACCCGTTCGGCCCGCCGCCCGTCTACGTCGGCGGCTTCGGGCCGCGCATGACCGAGGCCGCGGGCGAGGTGGCCGACGGCTTCTTCGGGCACCCGTTCCACACGCGCGAGTCGCTGCTCCGCAACACGTTGCCCGCGCTCGAGCGCGGGCTCGCGAAGAGCGGGCGCACGCGGGGCGACCTCGACGTGATCTGCGCCACGATGGTCGTCACGGCGGATCGGGAGGAGGACTTCGAGCGCTCCCGCCAGGCGGCCCGGAAGCACCTGGCCTTCTACGGCTCGACGCCCGCCTACCGCTCGACGCTCGACTGCCACGGCTGGGGCGACCTGCACGGCGAGCTGAACCGCATGTCGAAGCAGGGGCGCTGGGACGAGATGGCGGAGCTGATCGACGACGAGGTGCTCGAGGCGATCGCGGTGGTCGGAGAGCGATCCAGCATCGCCGGGAGGCTCCGGGCGCGGCTGGCCGGCATCGCGGACGGGGTGAGCCTCACGCACAATCGCGCACCCGATCCGACGCACTGGGCCGACGTGGTCGCGGCGCTGCGCGCCTGACGCGGCGGGCTCAGCCCACCCGGGCGCTCTGCCCCCCGTCGACGGGAAGCATCACCCCGGTCACGAAGCGCGCCTCGTCGGAGGCCAGGAAGACCGCGGCCCAGGCCACGTCCCAGGCGGTGCCCATGTGCGCGCCGAGGGGCACCGCACGGTTCCGCTGCTCGATCAGCTCGGGCTTCGGGATGCCGAACGCCTGGGAGAGGCCCTCGATCGCCATCGGCGTCTCCATCAGGCCCGGCATGATGACGTTGGCTCGGATCCCGTACTTGGCGTTCCCGATCGCCAGCGACTGCGTGTAGGCGTTGATGCCCGCCTTCGACGCCTTGTAGGCGACGGCCGGGGTCGAGCAGACGGCGGCGATGGACGAGATGTTCGTGATCGCCCCGCCCTTCTGCTCGCGCATCACGGGCAACACGTGCTTGCAGGGCAGGACCACGCTCTTCAGGTTGACGGCCAGGATCTGGTCCCAGGCGTCCTCTTCGATGCGGGCGGGGCCGGCGTCGCCGCCGCCGATGCCGACGTTGTTGTGCAGCACGTCGACGCGTCCATGGCGGCGCGCCGAGCCCTCGATCAGCGCGGACACGTCGCTCTCGACGGTCGCGTCCGCCCCGGCGGCCTCGGCCTCGAAGCCCTCCGAGCGGATCATCGCGACGGTCTCCTCCGCCGAGTCGAGGCGGCGGTCGACGACCACGACCCGGGCGCCCTCGCGCGCGAACAGGATCGCGGTGGCGCGGCCGTTGCCGATGGTGTCGCCGGGCGTCTGCCCGCCGCCCATCACGATCGCGACCTTGCCGTCGAGACGCCCGCTCACCGGCGCGGCAGCGCGGGCAGCCCCGGCTCGGGCTGCACGCCGAGGCTGTTGAGCGCCATCGACACCAGGTTGTACTGGCCCACGGTGAACACGAGGTCCATCAGCTGCTGCGTGTTCCAGGTCCTGGCGAGCTCGGCCCAGGTGGCGTCCGTGATGAAGGCGTCGCCGTGGAGCTCGTCGGTGGCGCGCAGCAGCGCGCGCTCCTCGGCCGTCCAGCCGGGGGCGTCGGGCCCCTCGGCGATGCGCGCGATCTCGTCGTCGGAGAGGCCCGACGCCTTCCCGATGACCACGTGCTGCCCCCACTCGTAGCCGGAGCGGCACAGCCAGCCGACCCGCAGGATCACGATCTCGCGCTCGCGCGCCGGCAGCGTCGACTTGGCCAGGACGTGGTTGCCGAACACGAGCCAGCGCTTCGCGAGCCCCGGGTGGTTCGCCAGGGTGCGAAAGATGTTCAGGATCGGGCCGTCGCCGAAGCGGGCGCGCAGCTCGGGGTCGAGCTGGTCGTCCGCGAGCGGCGCTACGCGCGGTTTCTCGAGTCGCATGCGTCCTCCCTGCGGCCATGGTACTCGTGACCGCCATGCCTGCACCGCTCGACGGGATCCGGGTCCTGGAAGTCGCCAACTGGCTCGCCGCACCGGCCGCCGGTGCGCTGCTCGCCGACCTCGGCGCCGACGTCATCAAGGTGGAGCCGCCCGAGGGCGACGTCTTCCGCGAGTTCCTGCTGCGCTCGATGGGCTACACGCACGAGTTCGCGGGCAACTACGCCTTCCAGCTCGACAACCGCGGCAAGCGCTCGGTGACCGTGGCGCTCGACCGGCCGGGCGGCCCCGAGCTGGTGCGTCGTATCGCGGGCGGCTGCGACGTGTTCCTGACGAACCTGATCCAGCAGCGGCGGGTGCGCTACGGCCTCACCTGGGAGGAGCTGCGCGCGGCGAGCCCGCGCGTGGTCTACGGCTCCCTGAGCGGCTACGGCACGCGGGGGCCCGACGCGAACCGGCCGGGCTTCGACTACGCCGCCTTCTGGGCGCGCTCGGGCCTGATGGGCCTGCTCGGCGAGCCGCCCTCGCCCCCGCCGCTCTGCCGCGGCGGCCAGGGCGATCACACCACGGCGCTCAACCTGCTCGCCGCGGTGCTCGCCGCGCTGCGCCTGCGCGACGCCACCGGCGAGGCGCAGCACGTCGAGGTGACGCTCCAGGGGACGGGCATGTGGACGCTCGGCGGCGACGTCCAGGCGGCGCTCGTGGCGCGCGAGCAGCCGACCCGCCACGAACGGGCGCACCCGGCCAACCCGATCTGGAACTCCTACCAGGCCGGCTGCGGCGGCTGGCTGCTCCTCGTGATGCCGCAGCCCGACCCGCACTACTGGCCGCGCTTCTGCGAGATGATCGGGCGCCCCGCCTGGGCGGAGGACCCGCGCTACGCGACGCTCCACGATCGCCGCCGCGAGAGCGCCACGCTCACCCGCGAGATCGAGGCGCGCTTCGCCGAGCACGACCTGGCGCACTGGGCGGAGCGGCTCGATCGCTTCGGCCTGATCTGGGCGCCCGTCGCGACGCTCCCCGACGTGATCGACGACCCCCAGGCCCGCGAGATGGGCTGGTTCACGAACCTCGAGCACGAGACGCTCGGCCGCTTCGAGACGCTCGACACCCCGTTCAAGATCTACGGCGCGGAGGTGGGCGCCCGCGGCCCCGCGCCCGAGGCCGGCGCGCACACCTTCGACGTCCTCGCGGAGCTGGGCGTCGGCGACGAGGAGCTCGCGCAGCTCGCGGGCGACGGCGTGATCTAGCGCCTGGACGCTGTGTTCTAGCGCCTGGCGCGACAGGCCAGGTTCAGCTGGTTCCCGCTGTGATCCGAGACGAAGCAGGTAGGAAGCGGCGCGGGGCCGCAGGGCAGGTTCGGCTCGGCGGCCCAGAGGCCCGTCGTGGTGGCGCCGCGCTGCGGGTGCCGCTGCGTCTCGATCTCCCCGGAGCAGCGCGCCCCGGCGCCCGGCGGCACCACGAAGATGTAGTCGATGCGCCGCGTCTGGTTCAGCTCCGGGGACTCGAGGTCCGAGAGGTCCGAGTCCTCGCGTCCCGAGGTGCACTGCGCTCCGGTCGCGGGGTCGCACTCCGGGTTCCCGGCCGCGAGGTGGCTGTCGATCCAGCCGCGATCGACCAGCCGCTGGTACTCGTTCGAGCCCGGAACGGCGTTGAAGTCGCCCGTCACGAGGGCGGGCTCGTCCACGTCGTGGCGCTCCTCGACGAAGCGGGCGAGCTGCTCGGTCTGGCACTCGCGAATCGTATCGACGAACGCCTCGCACTCCTCGGGGCACGGGGGGCTCTGGAGCGGCGGCGGCAACGCCGCCACGCCGCACGGTGCCGTCGCCTGGTCGGCGCCGGACGCGAGGTGCGTGGTGAAGACGTCGATCGGGCCCTCGGGGTGCTCGACCCGCGCGAACTGCACGTGGCGCGTGAAGAAGGGGCGAAGCGCGCTGTAGAGCTCGACGCTCCGTCGCTGGCTGACGGGATAGCGCGAGAGGATCATCTCCTCGTCGATGCCCCGCCCGGAGCTCGGCGGCCGCTCGGCCGCGCGCGCGAACACGACCTCGTACGTGAAGCCACAGGCCCGCGCGAGCTCGGGAAGCCGCTCCGAGATCAGGGCGGTGGTGTCCTCGAGTGGGCCGACGAACTCCCCGATGTCCCGCTGCGGGAACTCGGCCGTCACGTTCTCCTGGAGCGTCACGAGGTCCGGGCAGCCGGCCCGGAGGATCTCCTGCACCAGCAGGTCGATGCGGTCGACCACCCGGCACTGATCGCCGTCGTCCGGGAACGGCGGGTCGCAGGCGAAGCCGTGAAGGAGGTTCAGGTTCACCAGCTCGACGTGCCGCTGCTTGTTCTTCGGCGGCTTGCCGGCCGCGAGGGCCGGTGCGACCCAGAGCAGGAGGAGGAGGACGAGCAGCCGGGAGCGCATGGGCAGCACCTGGAGCGGGGGTTCGCCCTACCCTACACAGGAGCGCGACACGCCGTCAATCGGGTTTCGCGCGGCTAGCTCGGCGGGGACAACCGGTAGCGGAGCGGCAGGTGCTTGATGCCCGCCACGAAGCTCGCGGCGAGCCGTTCCACGGGGCCGTCGGTCTCGACGTCCTCGAGCCGCCCGACCAGCTCCGCGAAGAGCGCCCGCTGCGACCGGCGGGCCAGGTGGGCGCCGAGGCAGAAGTGCTCCCCGATCCCGAACCCCAGGTGCGGGTTCGGGTGGCGATCGGTCCGGAAACGGGTGGGCTCGTCGAAGACGTCCTCGTCCCGGTTGGCCGAGGCGTAGAAGAGCAGCAGGCGCTCGCCGGCCCGAATCTTCTGGCCCGCCAGCTCGGTGTCCGAGGCGGCCGTGCGCATCATGTAGTTCACCGGCGTGGTCCAACGCACGATCTCCTCGACGGCGTCGGCGACCCGGCCCTTCGGATCCTCGCGCAGCTTCCGGCGCTCCTCCGGGTTCTCGACCAGGGCGTGCATGCCGCCGGCGAGCGCGTTGCGCGTGGTGTCGTGGCCGGCCGTGAAGACGATCAGGTAGTAGCCGAGCGTCTCGACGTCGCCCATGCGCGCGCCGTCGATCTCGGCGTTGGCGAGCACGCTGGCGAGGTCGTCGCCGGGCTTCTCGCGACGCTCGGCGATGATCTTGCCGAAGTACTGGAGGAACTCGACGCCCAGCTCCTGGAACGCCTTCTGGCGATCCTCTCCGGGGCGCTGGAACTCGGGATCGTCCCCGGCGAAGAGCTGTTGGGTGAGGCGCAGGATTCGCTCCTCGTCCTCCTCGGGCACGCCCAGGATGGAGGCCAGAATGCGGAGCGGATGCTGCGCCGCGACGTCCGTCGCGAAGTCGCAGCGGCCTTCGCCGCCCACCTGCGCGTCGTAGAGGCGGTCGACCAGCCGCCTCGCGCTCGTGTCCACCACCTCGTCGAGCCGGCCCAGGGCGCGCGGCGTGAACCAGGGGCTCGCCACCTTGCGGTAGCTCCGATGCTTCGGGGGGTCCATCGTGATGATGGTCTGCATGGCGTCGAACGGGCCCTTCTCGCCGCGGGCCAGGCGCTCGGCGACCTCCCGGGTGGCCGGAATGATGCCCTTGCCGTTCAGGAAGCGATCGGGCCGCTTCGAGATCTCACAGATGTGGGCGTGCCGGGTCACGGCCCAGAACGGCACGGTCTGCTCCGGCTCACACCAGTGAATCGGGTCCTCGCGCCGGAGCCGGGCCCAGACCTCGTGGGGATAGCCGCGGCGGGCGTACCGGTGCGGGTCGATCAGCTCGGCTCCGTCGGTGATGGGCATGCCTTCGCTCCTGGGGCGCTCGGCCTATGTAGCGCGGCCCGGCTCCGGTTGCCGAGGCGCCGCGCGCGCGAGCAGCGGCTTCACGCGCGCCCAGACCTGGTCGGCGAGCTCGTCGGTCAGCGGCTCGAGCTTGGCAGCGACCAGCTCGCGCACGTTGGCGACGCAGCGCTCGCGGCCGCGCGCGACGAGCCGCTCGAAGCGCCCCGGCCGCAGGGCGAGCCGTACCACCGGGCCGGGCAGCGAGACGCCGCGAACCGCGGCGTCCACGCGATCGCGCCCCGCGACGAGCGCGGCGCCCGCGGCCAGCGCACCGCCCAGCGCGCCGAGCAGGAACCCGATCGGGCCCGTCGTGTGGAGCAGCACCACGAGGATCGCGGTGCCGAGATGCGCGCCGAAGCCGCCGGAGAGGGTCCCCGCCACGGCGCCCACCGCCAGCGCGACGGCCGTGCCGAAGTCGCGGCTCAGCTTGCCCGACACGTCGCTGCCGACGCCCCGTACGCCCTGGGCGGGCAGCTCGCGGGCAGCGGGACCGAGGCGGCCCGCGCTGGCGGGCGGCAGCACCAGGTCGGGGCGCACGCGTTCGAGCACGTCGCGCGCGAGACCGGCCTCGAACTCTCCCTCGGCGATCTTCATGTGGGCCGCGAGCTCGTCCTCGAAATCGCGGCAGGCCTCGCGGATCCGCTCCTCGAGCCGTTCCACGCTGCCCCCCTCGGCGCGGAACGCCTCGAGCATCGGCACGATGCGCCGGTCGTAGAGCCCCTCGGCCACGAAGTGCGCCAGACGGTCGGCGAAACGCGCGCACTCCCCCGCAACCGCGCTCCCGATCTCCTGCTTCACGCGTCCCACCTGGATCTCGCGCGCCTGCGCCAGGATCGCGGCGAAATAGGGGCCGCCGAGGCCGAGCTCGAGCGCCGGCCCGACGCGCGCGAGCCGGCGCGTGGCCGACAGGGCCAGGAGCGCCCGGGGCGCCACGACGAAGATCAGCGCGGTCGCGGCGAGCAGGTGGATCCAGGGAGCAGCGGCGACGCCCTCGGGGGCGAGCAGCGCAGCCGCAGCGCTCGCATCGGGGGTCGGCCGCCCCAGCAGCCAGCACGCCGGCGCGAGCACGAGTTCGAGCACCCGCGCCACGCCTTCGGGCGTGCGCACGAAGGTGCTGCGCCAGACCATCTCGTACTCGAAGAAGAGCCCCCGCACGTACATGCCGGCGATCGCGCCGAGCGCGAGGCCGAGGGCCGCGAGGTGCAGCAGGCGGCGCGTGCGGAGGGCGAACCAGGGACGCGCCGCCTGCTCCCACAGCTCGAAGAAGCGGCTCCCCACGCGGGCCCACGCGCCCGCCTGCTCGCGGGCGCCGGCGCTGCCTCGGACGGCACGCAGCCACAGGCGGGCCGCACTGCGCCGCGCGAGGCGCATCACGAGGCCGCCTTCGACGTGCGGCCGCCGCAGCTCGGGCCGCCGCAGCTCGGGAACGCGCAGCGTCGGCGGGCCGCGCAGCGCCAGGGCGGCGAGCCCGACGTAGGAGAGCAGGCTCCAGCCGACCAACAGCACGATCGGGTTGTAGATCACGTGGATCTGCTCGCTCGGCCCGAGCGCGTTGCTGCCGACGCCCAGCACCAGGGGCAGGCCGAGGCTCCAGAGCGGGCCGGGGGCGAAGGCGTCGCGGAGCCGCAACAAGGCACACCAGGGGGCGAGCGGGTGGTCGAGCAGCCAGGCCGCACGCCGCGCGAACCACGCGCGTTCGTCGTCGAGGTCGCCCGCGGCCTCGAGCGCGTCGACGGTGGCTCCGGGGGGAAGCGCCTCGGGTCGCACCTCCTCGACCGCCTGCACCAGCAGGATCTCGGCCGCCTGCTCGGCCGTCATCTCGCGCCGTCGGACGTCATTTCGCCCGCATGCGCAGCAGACCCTCCTGCGCGATGGTCGCCACGTGCGTTCCGGCGCGGTCGAAGACGACACCCGTCGCGAGGCCGCGGGTGCGAATCAGGCCGTGGCCGCTGAAGTCGATCAGGAGCCAGTCGTCGACACGCACCGGCCGGTGGAACCAGACGGCGTGGTCGATGGAGACGCCCATCCAGCCCTCGTTCCACGTCTCCCCGCCGGCCGGACCGCCGGGGCGGGAGTTGGTGATGGCGTCCATCGCGTTCATGTCGGAGAGGTAGGCCAGCGCACAGGCGTGCACCGAGCCCTCGTCCTTCAGCACCGACGGGAAGCGCGCCCAGATCATCGAGTGGGGCGACTCGCGCTGGCGGGGGAACTCGCAGCGTTCGATGCCGGCGTCCCAGTCCGTCTTCAGGCTCTCCGGGGCGGGGACCCCCGCCGGCATCGCGGCCGACTGGGTGTCCGGCCCGGGCTCCTCCTTCTGGAACGAGCACTCGAGCGTGAGGATCGCGCCCGCGCTCTGGCGCGCGACGACCCGCCGCGTCGTGAAGGAGCGACCGTTGCGGACTCGGTCCACCTCGTAGCGCACCGGCTCCCGCAGGTCGCCGCCCAGGATGAAGTAGGCGTGGAGCGAGTGGACGGCGTGCTCGGCACGCACGGTCTGGGTCGCGGCGAAGAGGGCCTGCGCGACGACCAGGCCGCCGTAGATGCGCCCCCACTCGTAGGGCGGACTCTCCCCGACGTAGGTGTCGGGCCCGTGCGGCTCCAGCTCGAAGACGCGGGTCAGGTCGAGGCGGCCCTGCGACATGGACGCGGCAAGGTAGCGGCGCCGGCGGAGAGCGCTCGCGTCCCCGCGCCGGCTGCCGCGCGCGACTCCGGGCTAGGCGTCGAAGTAGAGCTCGAACTCGTGGGGATGCGGGCGGATCCGCATCTGGTCGATCTCGTTCTCGCGCTTGAAGGAGGAGTGCATCTCGATGACGTCCGGCGTGAACACGTCGCCCTGGAGCAGGAAGCCGTTGTCCTTCTCGAGCGCGGCGAGCGCCTCGTCGAGGCTGCCCGGCATCGTCGGGATCTTCGCCACCTCCTTCGCCGACATCTCGTAGAGATCGCGGTCGAGCGGCTCGCCCGGCGACGTGGCGTTGCTGACGCCGTCGAGACCCGCCATCAGCATCGCGGCGAAGGTGATGTACGGGTTGCAGGTCGGGTCCGGGTAGCGCACCTCCACCCGCTTGGCGGCCGGGCTCGCCGAGTAGATCGGGATCCGGCAGGAAGCGGAGCGGTTCCGCGCGGAGAGCGCGAGGATCGTCGGCGCCTCGAAGCCCGGGGTGAGCCGCTTGTACGAGTTCGTGGTCGGGTTCGAGAAGGCCGCGATCGCGCGGGAGTGCTTCAGCACGCCGCCGATGTAGTGCAGCCCCAGGTCGGAGAGGCCCGCATAGCCCTTGCCCGGAAAGAGGGGCTTGCCGCCCTTCCAGATCGACTGGTGCGTGTGCATGCCCGAGCCGTTGTCGTCGAAGACGGGCTTCGGCATGAAGGTCGCCACGAGGCCGTGCTTCCGGGCGACCTGGCGCACGACGTACTTGTACTTCATCAGCTTGTCGGCCATCTGCACCATCGTGTCGAAGCGCATGTCGATCTCGCACTGGCCGGCCGTCGCCACCTCGTGGTGATGGGCCTCGACGCGAATGCCGATCTGCTCCATGGCCAGCACCATCTCGGCACGCAGGTCCTGGAGCGTGTCCATCGGCGGCACCGGGAAGTAGCCGTGCTTGTGGCGCGGCTTGTAGCCGAGGTTGCCACCCGGCTCTTCGCGGCTCGAGTTCCAGATCGCTTCGACCGAGTCGACCTGGTACATGGCATGGTCGGGCGCGCTGCTGTAGCGGACGTCGCCGAACACGAAGAACTCGGCCTCGGGCCCGAAGTACGCGGTGTCTCCGACACCGGACTTCTTGAGGAACTCCTCGGCCTTCCGCGCGATGTTCCGCGGGTCGCGCGAGTAGGGCTCCTTGGTGATCGGGTCCACGATGTCGCAGATGAAGACGATCGTGGGGTGGGCGAGGAAGGGATCGATGAAGGCGCTCGCCGGATCCAGGACCATGAGCATGTCGCTCTCCTGGATCGGCTGCCAACCGCGGATCGAGGAGCCGTCGAACCCGAGACCGTCCTCGAACACGCCCTCGTCGATCTCGCTGATCGGGAAGCTGCAGTGTTGCCAGGTACCGAGGAAGTCGCAGAAACGGAGGTCGGCGGCGACTGCCTTCGATTTCTTGGCGAGGTCGAGGGCCTCTTTCACGGTCATGGTCGGATCCTTCCGTTTTGGGGGTCACGGAGCAGCCGCCGAGCACGTCCTCGAGGCCCGCTCCTGCCAGGGTCAGAGCTTGAAGAGCAGGTCGCTGTAGGTCGGAACGGGCCACAGGTCCCGGGGCACGATCTCCTCGAGCGCGTCCACGTCGCCGCGGAGCCTCGCCAGGGCAGGGACCACCTTGTCCCGGAACGCCGCGGCCTGCTTCGGGACGTCGCCGATGCTGTGCGCCCGGCTCGTCGCCGACTCGAGCGCGTCGACGTTCTTCTCGGCGGAGGTCAGCAGCTCGCCGACCTCGGCGAGCAGCCGGCGCTGGACGGCGCCGTGCTTCCCGGTCGCCTGGATCGAGGCGCCCAGCTCGGTCATGAAGCGGATCGCGGCCGGCAGGAACTGGCGACGCGCCATCTGCGCCGCCGTCTTGGCCTCGATGTTGATGTGCTTCGAGTACTGCTCCAGATAGATCTCGTAGCGGGAGTGGAGCTCCTTCTTCGAGAGCACCTTGTGCTTCTCGAAGAGCTTCACGCACTTCGGGGTGATGAAGGCCTCGAGCGCGGCCACCGCGTTCCTGACGTTTGGGAGCCCGCGCCGGTCGGCTTCCTTCACCCACTCCTCGGCGTAGTTGTTGCCGTTGAAGATCACCCGCGAATGCTTGCGCCACGTCTCCTTCACGATGGCGGCGATCTCGGCGTTGCGCTTCTTGCCGGCCTTCTCGAGGCGGGTGGCGATCTCGTCGAGGGAGTCGGCCACGATCGTGTTGAGCGCCACGTTCGGGCCGGAGATCGACTGCGAGGAGCCCACCATCCGGAACTCGAACTTGTTCCCGGTGAACGCGAAGGGCGAGGTGCGGTTGCGGTCGCTGTTGTCCTTCGGGAGCTCCGGGAGCGTGTCGACGCCGATGTTCAGGAACGTGGCGCTGCGGCTCGCGGCCTTCTGGCCCTTGGCGAGCCGCTCCAGCACCTCGGTCAGCTCGTTGCCCAGGAACACGGAGATGATGGCGGGCGGGGCCTCGTTCGCGCCCAGGCGATGGTCGTTGCCGGAGCTGGCACAGGTGGCCCGCATGATGTCGGCGTGCTTGTCCACCGCCTGGAGCAGCGCGCACAGGAACACCATGAACTGGGCGTTTTCGTGGGGCGTGTGGCCCGGCTCGAGCAGGTTCACGCCCGTGTCGGTCGCGAGCGACCAGTTGTTGTGCTTCCCGGACCCGTTCACGCCCGCGTAGGGCTTCTCGTTGAGCAGACACACCATGCCGTGGCGGAGCGCCACCTTCTGGAGCGTCTCCATGACCAGCTGGTTGTGGTCCGCAGCGATGTTCGTGGTGGAGAACACCGGGGCCATCTCGTACTGCGCCGGCGCCACCTCGTTGTGCTTGGTCTTGGAGGTGACGCCCATCTTCCAGAGCTCGGTGTCGAGGTCGCGCATGAAGGCCGACACGCGGTCCTTGATGGCGCCGAAGTACTGGTCCTCGAGCTCCTGCCCCTTGGGCGGCGGAGCGCCGAACACGGTGCGCCCGCAGGTGAGCAGGTCGAGTCGCTTGAGACACAGCTCCCGGTCGACCAGGAAGTACTCCTGCTCGGGCCCGACGGTCGAGATCACGCGCTTCGCACCCCGGCTGCCCAGCGCGCGCAGCACGCGCAGCGCCTGGTCGGAGACGGCCTTCATCGAGCGCAGCAGCGGCGTCTTCTTGTCGAGCGCCTCGCTGGTGTAGGAGCAGAACGCCGTCGGGATGGTCAGGGTCACGTTGCCGGCCGCGTCTTCCTTCAGGAACGCCGGCGAGGTGCAGTCCCACGCGGTGTAGCCGCGCGCCTCGAACGTGGCGCGCAGCCCGCCGCTCGGGAACGAGGAGGCGTCGGGCTCGCCCTGGATCAGCTGGCGACCCGAGAACTCGAGCAGCACGTCGCCGTCGGGGGCGGGCATGATGAAGGAGTCGTGCTTCTCGGCGGTCGTGCCCGTCAGGGGATGGAACCAGTGCGTGTAGTGCGTGGCCCCCTTCTCGACGGCCCAATCCTTCATGGCGTTCGCCACCACGGTGGCGACCTCGAGCCGGAGCGGTGCCCCCTCCTCGATGGTCCGGCGGAGTGCCTTGTAGGTCTCCTTCGGGAGCCGTTCGCGCATCACGCGGTCGTTGAACACGTTGGCGGCGAAGGTCTCCACCAGGGGCGTCTCGGCCATGTCTTGCTGTTCTCCGTCGGTGGGGGACACGAGCGCGCACGTTACACGACGGGCGGGCCTTCGTCCCGCAACCATGTGCCGGAACCGGCCCAGGTGGTTACGCTCCGGCCGGCTCGCGCTGCGCCTCGGACGGGTGGGCGCGAGGGGAGGAAGACGATGCGAATCGCGTGGGTGGCACTGGTCGCCGGACTGGCGCTGGCGACGACGGCGGCGCCGGCCGAGGCGCGGGTGTGTCCCGGTGGCAAGACCTCGCAGACCGCGACCGCACTCTCGGCGCTCCACGCCGGGCTCGGCGAGTGGTACCTGAAGGGCTGGGGGCCGCTCGAGCGCGCGCCGCAGAACAAGTTCTGGCTGGGCTGGATTCCGGTCTACGGCTGGCCCTACCTGGCGATCCGAAGCGCCATCGATTCGAGCCGCTGCCAGACGTTGGACCGGGCCTACTAGCCGGACGCCCGGGCGTCGAGCGTGGCACGCGTCCGGGCCACCCTTGACGCGACGCGGGGCCTCCGGTCCAATCGGCGGGCCCGTGAGCTCCCCCCGCACCGCCATCGTGACCGGCGCCACCGCCGGAATCGGTCTCGCGACCGCCCGCGCCCTCGGCGCGCTCGGCTGGCAGGTGGCGGTGGGCGCGCGGCGGTCGGAGCGGCTCGAGGCCGCGGTCGCCGCCATCGAGGCTGCGGGGGGCCGGGGCTTCGGCCACGCGCTCGATGTGACCGACCCGGGTTCGGTGGACGCCTTCGTGACCGCCACCGAGAAGGCGCTCGGCCCGGTGGAGGTGTTGATCAACAACGCCGCCGGCGCCAAGCCCGGGAGGCTCCACGAGCTCTCGGTCGATGCCATCCGGGCCGCGATCGAGTCGAGCCTGCTCGGCTCGCTCCTCGCCACCCGGCGCGTGCTCCCGGGCATGCTCTCGGCCGGAGCCGGAGACGTGGTCTTCGTCTCGTCGCGCGCGTCGGTGCTGCCGTGGCCGCGCCACGTGCCCTACGCCGCCGCCAAGGCGGGCGTCGAGCAGGCGGCGGCGGCGCTGCGGGCCGAGCTCGAAGGCAGCGGCGTCCGCACCACCGTGGTCCGCGTGGGCGACACCGTCACCGAGTTCGGCGCCGACTGGACGCCGGCGGAGCTGGCCGAGGTCGGCCACTGGGTCGAGCGCGGCCTGCTGAAGGGGGGTGTACTGCAAGCCAGCCAGGTGGCGGAGGCGGTGGTCATGGCGGTCCGGGCGCCGCGCGGGGTCGCCCTCGAGACGATCGTCGTGAACCCCGAGCCGACGAAGGCGACGGGCTCGATCGGGTAGGGCACGGCATGGAGACCTGGGAGCTCGTCGCGCGCGAGTCGATCCGCGACCTGGTCGCGCGCTACAACGCCAACGGCGACGCCGGCCGCTTCGACCCGATGCTCGAGCTCTTCGCCGAGGACGCCATCCTCGAGGTTCCGAACGCCACCCTGCGCGGAAGACGCGAGATCCGCGCGTTCTTCGAGGGCGTGGGCGAGCGCACCGGCGAGGGCCGCGCAGCCCGCTTCGTGCGACACCTCACCGCCACCCACCAGATCGACGTGCTCTCCGAGACGGAGGCGCGGGGGCGCTGCTACTACGCCGTGCTCACCGACCGCGGCCTCGACCACTGGGGCCGCTACGTCGACGAGTACCGCCAGGTCGCCGGCCGCTGGCGGTTCCAGCGCCGCAAGGTCACGATGGACGCGGCGCTTCCGGGCGGCTGGGCCGAGCGCTGAGGCGCGGGGACGTTCGTCGAAACGTCGAAACCCGGGCGCCCCCTATACTCCCCCCATGGCCACCGATCCCAACAACGCCTGGCGCGCCGAGACCCCGGGCTGCGCGGGCTGGGCGCGCACGGCCCGCCCCGACGACCCGAACAAGTACTTCATGGTCTCGGCCGACTGCCACGCCAACGAGCCGGCCGGCATCTGGCGCGAGCGCATCGACCGGAAGTACCGCGACCGGCTGCCACGCGTCGAGGTGGACGCGGACGGCGGGCGCTGGCAGGTCACCGAGGGCTTCCGCCGCGTGAAGCTCCGCGAGCACCTGATGGAGGGCCAGGACCTCGAGCGCAACAGGTCCGGCGCCACGCCCGAGGGGCGCCTCGCCGACCACGCGCGCGACGGAATCGACGCCGAGATCATCTTCCCGAACAAGGGCCTCTCGATGTGGGCCACGCCCGATGCCGAGTTCGCGATGGCGATGTGCCGCGTCTGGAACGACTGGGCCTGGGAGACCTTCGGCGCGTTCAACGACCGGCTCTCTCCGATGGCCTGTCTCGCCACCGGCGATCTCGCCGGCTCGATCCGCGAGATCGAGCGCGTGGCCCGGCTCGGCTTCCGCGGCCTCACCCTGCCCTGCAAGCCGCACTGGGGCGGCCACGACGCGGACGTCCCGAACTACAACTGGCCCGAGTTCGACCCGCTGTGGGCAGCGGTGGTCGAGCACGATCTCCCGATCACCTTCCACGTCTCCACCGGGCGCGACCCGCGCGCGGCGCGCGGCCACGGCGGCGCCGTCATCAACTACGTCTGCCACTCGCTCGCGCCCACGATCGAGCCGCTCGCCCATCTGTGCTCGTCCGGGATCCTCGAGCGCTTCCCCACGCTCCGCTTCGGCTCGGTCGAGGCCGGCATCGGCTGGGTGCCGTGGGCGCTCACGGCGATGGACGAGGCCTACGTGAAGCACCACATGTGGGTACGGCCGCGGCTGGCGCAGCTCCCGAGCGAGGCCTTCCGCGAGCGCGGCTTCGCCACCTTCCAGGAGGACCCGCCGGGCCTGGCCCTCGCGGTCGAGCACAGGCTCGTGGACAACTTCCTCTGGGCCAACGACTACCCGCACCACGAGGGCACCTGGCCGCACTCGGCCGCGGCCATCGAGCGCACCATGGGCCACCTCGACGACGCCGCCCGCGCCAAGATCCTCGGCGAGAACGCCGCCCGCATCTTCAAGTTCGAGCGACCGTCCTAGAGCCTCGGGCGGGACCGTCTCGTGCCGGGGCAGTCTCGTGCCCGGGCGGTCTCGTGCCAACGCCGTGCCCGGGCCGGGTGGACCGGCTTCCGCGCCGGCGGCTGTGGCCGCACGGTGGATGCGCGCCGCCCCTTCCGCTCCGGGCAGCGGGCGTGGGCGTTGCACCGAGTCGCTTCCCAGGCCGGGTACGTACGTAGGATCACCAGCCGCCGTCGCTCCACCGGACTCCACCCGTCCCCGGGTCCAAGGAGGTCTGCGGTCCCCGTGCCGAGACCGCATCGGCCTCGGCACGAAGAGCGCACGCCCCCTGAGCCCCGAGGGCGGGTGGATTCCGGTCCTGCGGAGGCGAAGGCAGGCCCTACGTACAGCCCGGCCTTTGGCGCCGGCAACCGCTCCCGACGCCGCCCGCTGCTCGGAGCGGAACGGGGTGCGCGGATCCACCGCCACGGGGCCGAGTCCGGAGCAGGAGCCGGTCCACCCGCCCCGGGCACGGCGTTGGCACGAGACCCCCTCGAAGGGCTTGGCCTCCGCACGCGCTACGCCCCGGCCAGGTGCTCCTCGATGGCCCGCTCCCACTCGTCGGGGTTGAACTGGAACGGCCCGGGCCCGCCGCGGTAGGCGATGCGCCCCGCCGCGTCGATCAGGTAGAGGCGTTCCGGGAGCGCCTTGTAGGCGGTGTCCACCTCGTTCGTCATCTCGTCGAGCAGCATCGGCATCTCGAGCTGCATCGCGATCATGCAGGCGGCGGCGACCTCGACGCGCTCCTCCGCCGTCTTCGGCTGCGCGTAGAGGACCTCCTCGTTCACGTTCATCAGCACCTGCCAGCCGTCGGTCGGATGCGCCTCCTGGATGTAGACGCAGAGGAACGCGACGCGATCGCCGAAGCGCTTCGCGATCTGGTTCAGGCGGCCCGCCTGAATGCGGAACGGCGGTCAGGTGTAGGAGCCGAAGACCAGCGCCACCGGGCGGCCGCGCAGCTCCGAGAGCCGCACACGGGCCTCGGAGGGCTTGCGGTCGGGGCCCAGGCGCCGCAGCGCGAAGTCCGGGGCGGGCGCGCCGACCGCGGGCACGGTCTTCTCGCGCTCCGCCATCATCGCCGTCACCTCGGCGAACTGCTCCCGCGTGATGTTCATCTGCTTCCAGATCTCGGGCGGGATCTTGTCGGGGTCGACCCAGTCCATGGAAGGCCCTCCCGTCGACGCGCCCCGACACCATACCGGGTCGGGGCACCGCGTCGACGTCTACCCGAGCGCCTTCGCGCGCGTCTCGATCCAGCCGATCATCAAGCCGTACATGTCCTCGATCCCCTTCGCCGCCGTCGCCTCGTCGGCCCCGGCCGGCTCGAAGCTCGCGCTCCACTCGAGCTCGCTCCCCTTCCCGGCTGCGCCGACCCGCATCGAGGCCCGGTAGTCCTTCACCGGGAAGGGCACGTTCTCGGGGATCGTGTAGACGAGCGTGCGACGCCCTTCGTCCACGGACTCGAGGCGCTCGCGAATCACCTTGTCGGGGCCGGCGGGGACGCGTCGCTCCATGCCCGGGCCCGAGCCGACCAGCTCGACCGCGGGCGGCCCCGGCATCCAGCTCGTGTCCCCGAAGTCGGCGACCAGCTTCCAGAGGCGATCGGCCGGAACTTCGAGCGTGCGCTTCACGGTGAGCGGGCCATTCGGATCTCCTCCTCTACTTCGCGTGGTGTTCGATGAACTCGGCCACGTGGCGCACGGCCCAGCTGGCCTCGGGGACCGCGCCGTGCATGCCGAGGAAGCCGTGGATCATGCCGGGCCAGATCTCGAGTGTGGTGCCCGTGCCCGCTCGCCCGGCGCTCGCGGCCAGGCGCACGGCGTCGTCGCGCAGCGTGTCCATCTGACCGGTCTGGAGCAGCAGCGGCGGCAGCCCCGCCAGGTCCGCATGGATGGGCGAGGCCAGCGGGTCCGTCGGCCGCCCCGACGGCCCGAGATAGTCCCGGCCGCGCTCGCGGATCCACTCCGCGTTCACGAAGGGATCCTCGCCGACCGGATGCCTCGCGGAATCCCCACTCACCTCGAGGTCGAACCAGCCACAGTGGGTGACGGCGCACGCGGGGAACGGGATGCCCGCGTCCCGCAGGCGGAGCAGCGTCGCGACCGCGATGCCGCCACCGCAGGAGTCGCCGAAGAACGCGGCGCGGCGCGGGTCGGTCCCTGCCCCGACGAGGCCGCGCCAGGCGTCGACGCAGTCGTCGAGCGCCGCGGGAAAGCGGTGCTCGGGCGCGAGGCGGTAGTCCACCACGAAGGCGCGCGCCCCGGTCGCGCGCACCAGCCAGGCCGCGTAGAACGCGTAGCTCGGCGCGGGGCACGAGACGAACGCGCCCCCGTGCACGAAGAAGATCGTTTGCGCCGACGCCGGCTCGCCCTTCCGCGCCACCCACACGCCGTCCACCTCGCCGAAGCGCGCGGGCTCGACGCTGATGTCGGGCCCCGGGTCGTGCCCGTGCGCGGGCTCGAACTTGCGCCGGACCACCTCGTAGCTGTCGCCGGGGACGGCGATGTCCTTCGGGAAGTGGGCCAGGGCGGCGACGAACTCGGGGCTCGGCATCTCGACCTCGTCTGCTCGAGGCTGGGCCTCGCGCGAATGCCCGGCGGAGCGTAGCCCGGTTCGCTACAGACGGGCTCTGGAGGTCCCGTGCGACGGCTGCTCCAGCTCGTCCTCGCCCTCGCGCTGCTGATCGCACTGGCGACGGGGACGGCCTACGGCTTCCGCCACGAGCTGGCGCGCCGCGCCCTCGGCCTGCCTCCCTTCACGCACGAGGTCGGGAGCCGCGAACGGGTCTTGCTCCCCATGCGCGACGGCGTGCGACTCGCGACGTGGCTGACGCAACCGGACAGCTCCCCGCCCTGGCCGGCGCTGTTCACGCGGAGCCCATACCCGGGGCTGCGACGCCTGCTCGCCCTCCAGTGCGAGCTCTACACCCGCTACGGCTACGCCTGCGTCCTCCAGGACGCACGAGGCCGCGGCGAGTCGGAGGGCGAGTGGGTGCCCTTCGAGAACGAGCGCAACGACGGGCTCGACAGCGTGCGTTGGCTGGTGGATCAGCACTGGACCGACGGCAACGTGGGCCTGATCGGCGCCTCCTACCTGGGCTTCGTACAGTGGGCGATCGCCGATTCGCTGCCGGCGGACGTCCGGACCATCGTGCCGTCGGTGTTCAGCACGAATCGATATGCCACGATGTACGAGCGCGGAATGTTCCGAAGCGACGTCTACGTCTCGTGGGCGGTCGGGAACTCGGGGCGCGAGTCCCCGCTCCCGGCGCGCGAGCGCTTCTGGGGGGCGCTGCGTCACCGCCCCGCGATCGAGGCCGACGAGCGCTTCCTCGGCGGCAGGATTCCCTGGTATCGCGCCTGGCTCTCGCAATCCGAGCCGGATTCGAAGCTCTGGTCCGAGGGCCTCTGGGCGGTGCTGCGACGCACGCCGCAGTACACCCGGGTGCCGGTCCTGCTGATCGCCGGCTGGTACGACCACCACCTCGCCGGCATGTTCGACGACTTCGCGCGGCTCGATTCGCAGCACCGGAGCCTGCTGGTGGTCGGGCCGTGGCTCCACAGCTTCCAGTCGGCGGGCGACGGGCTGCCCTCGGGCCTCGCGTACACGGCCCGCCTCCAGTTCCGTTGGCTCGAGCACTGGCTCAAGGGCGAGCCCTCGGGCCAGCCCATCCGGGGCGTGCACGCCTTCGTGATGGGCGACGGCTTCCGGAGCCATCCGGTGTGGCCGCCTCCGAGCGAGTCGCTGCGCTGGCACCTCGCGCCACCCGGTGAAGGCGCCTGCGCCGGAGGCCTGGTGCGCGACGCGCCCACCAACCCGAGCCGGCTCGAGTTCCAGTACGATCCCGACGACCCCGTCCCGACCCGCGGCGGCGAGGTCCTGCTCGGGTGGACCGCGAGGGTGGACGCCCCCCGCGCCGGACGGGTCGAGCAGGATCCCCCGTGCGCGCGCCCGGACGTGCTCTCGTTCCTGAGCGAGCCGCTGGAGCGGGACCTGGTGGTGATGGGCGAGCCGTCCGTCCATCTCGACGTGGCGTCGAGCGCGGAAGACACCGCCTTCACCGTGAAGTGGATCGAGATCGATCGGGAGGGGCGCGCGCGCAACGTGCGCGACGGCATCAGCTCGCTCGCCTACGCCGCCGGGGCGGGCCCGAGCCCCTACACCCCCGGGCGGCTCACCCCGCTCGACCTCACGCTCTGGCCGGTGGCGATCCGTCTTCCCGCCGGCTCCCGAATCCGTCTCGACGTCTCTTCGTCCAACTTCCCGGCCTACCACGCGCATCCGAACCGCTCCGGGCCCTGGGCGGAGCAGCGCGAGGCGCTGGTGGCGCGCCAGACCCTCGAGCTCGGCCACGCCTGGCTCGAGCTGCCCGTCCTGCCGTAGCACGGCGGCGCAGCGTCGGCGGGCGCGACCCGCGATTCCCGCTTGGCGTCGGCTGCCGAACGGCGTACGGTGGTCGGGCGGGCGCCTCGCGCTCGCCGTCCCCGAGAACCAGGAGGATCCCGGATGATGCCCCGAAGCACCGGGCGGCTCGCCGCCGTGCTCTGCCTCTCGCTGCTCGCGCCTGCGTCCGCATTCGCCGCCGAAGACGTCGCGCCCGGCGCGCCGTCGTTCAAGGAAGGGGACGTGATCACGATCGACAAGATCGAGTCGATCAAGCCCTTCCTGCCGCCGGAGTTCTGGGACAACCGGGACTTCTTCTTCTACGAGGGTATGAGCATGGAGATCGGACCCTCGTTCGCCGACTACTCGCCGCCGCCCGTCTACAAGGAGGCGACGAAGAAGTACTCCGCCCAGGCCAAGCTCGGGCCCGAGAACAGCCTGGAGAGCTACCGCGCCGGGCAACCGTTCCCGATGGAGTCGATCGACTGCAAGGCCGACCCCCAGGCCGGCGCCAAGATCGCCTGGAACTTCGTGCTGCGCTGGGAGGGCTTCGGTTGGGGCCGCGCCTCCTTCTACTACTCCTACTGGGATCGCGGCGAAGAGCTGCCCCTGTTCTACGAGGGCGTCAGCCAGGGCACGTCGCTCGCCTTCCGACCCGAGCCGCAGTACGACGACACCGAGGGTGACGTGTTCCGTGGCGAGAAGCGCTACATCGCGAGCGGCCCGACCGTCAACGCGCCCTTCGACGCGCGCGGCATCGTGCTGCTCACCTACCGCTACAAGAGCTCGTTCGGGCCGAAGGCGGAGGCCAAGAACGACGACACCTGGGTCTACGTGCCGACGCTGCGGCGTGTACGGCGCATCTCCTCGGCGCAGCGCACCGACGCCGTCTCCGGCACCGACTTCACCTTCGACGATCTCTTCAGCTTCAACGGCGTCGTCCCGCAGTACGAGTGGAAGTGCCTCGGGGAGATGGACCTGCTCGCGCCGATGAACTCCAAGATCGAGGGCTATCCCGTCGAGAAGGACCGGAACTTCGGGCCCTACGGGCTCTCGTTCGCCGACGACCGTTGGGAGCTTCGGCACGCGGTGAAGATCCGCTTCATTCCGCTCAACGCCGACCATCCCTACAAGCACAAGGACATCTACATCGACAAGAACTCGATGGAGCCCATGTACTCCTTCGCCTACGACCGCAAGGGGGAGCTCTGGAAGCTGATCTGGCACAACCATCGCTGGACGGGGGACCCGGCCTACTCCAAGATCTACAAGGGCTGGGAGAACGTGCCGGACCCGCGCGACGACACCGTCGTCTCCGACGTCGTCGTCAACGTGCAGACGGGGACCGGCAACCGCATCGAGTTCTGGGATCGCTCCCTGGAGCCGATGGACAGCGTCGGAAAGATCCGGCGCTTCATCGACGTCGGCCGTCTCACGAAGGGCCGCTAGGCGCGGTATGCTGGGCACTCGGTCGTCGAACCCGAGGTCGAATTCGCCGGGCGCTTCGGCCCGGCGCGGGAGGGTCATCATGTTCGCAAGCCCGCTTCGTCGAATGACGCTGGCCCTTGTCGCCGCGTTCGCCGCGCAGGCCGTGCTCCCTGCCGGCGCCGTCGCAGAGGATGTGCCGGACCTGGCCGGCATCTACGAGCTCGTGGGCGAGACGGTCGTCGAGGGACAGCCCGACCGCTTCGCGATCTCCGGCAAGCTCGTGCTGCGCCAGAACGGCAACGACTGCACCACGATCGTCGAGGCCGCGATGCGGCGCACGGGCGGGGCCTCGGGTCCCTCCAGCGCCGCCCTGATCGGGACCGGGGAGATGACGCTCACGGGGCGCAAGTTCTCGGGCAAGGCCGAGCTCCAATCGCTCGTGAGCCAGGTCCCCGAGCTCGACGTCGCCGCGCCGTTCACCCCACGCAGCGTCGGCCCCGTGCTCCACTCCGTCACCGAGGGCGAGGTGCTCGCCGACGGGACGCTGATCCTCGAGGTGCGGTCGGATCTGGTCGGGGAAGGCTTCACGCTCCCGGAAGGCCGCAAGACGACCGTGAAGGCGACGCGCGTCGCGCGCAAGGCGACGGACCTGAAGAAGAAGGCCAGCGCCCCGTAGCGGCGGCTACTCCAGCCCGACGCCGAAGTGCTCGACGTAGGGCGCGAGACGCGCGCGCAGGCCCTCCGCCGTGTAGCCCCACTCCTCGGGCGTGTACGCGTGCACGCCGAACTTGCCCTTGGGCTTCTCGGCCAGGTAGCGGCGGATCGCGTCGGCGTGCGCGTCGCGGAACGGGCGGCCCATGCGCTCGTAGGCGGCGCGTAGCGTCGCCACCGGGTCCCCCAGCAGGTCGCGGAAGTGGACGTCCACGAAGCGATCCGGGAGGTCGCCGCGGGCGCGTCGCTCCGCCACCTGGTTCAACGCGAAGCCGAAGACGGCCTCGATGGCGGCCGCCATCTTCTCGACGTCGACCTCGTCGGTCCGCATCCATTGGACCAGCGCCGTGGTGCTCACCGTCGACGGCATCGTCTTCGCGGGGTCGCGGTGGGTCTGGACCACCCAGGCGTCGGGATAGGTCGCGAAGAGCAGGTCCAGTGTGGCCAGATGCCCGGGCGTCTTGAGCAGCCAGTTGCGCGGTTCGGCGCCGTGCTGCAGCACCTGGAGGATGCGCCGGTGGAAGTCGTACATCAGCGCCGGGTCGGGCGGGCTTGCCGCCTGCGAGATCATCGGCCAGTGCGGCCCCGCGAAGCACGGCGCCGTGAGCGTCACGCACTCGACCGGGAGGTCGCTGCGCAGCTCGTGCACGGCGGCGAACTCGGGCTGCACGTCGGCCCAGAGCTCCTGCTCGCACTCGCTCCAGGCGGGGCGCGCGGCGTCGGGCGGGGCCACGGGATGGAGCGCCTCCCACGCAAGAGGCGCCCGCAGGGTCGGATCGAGCCAGAGCAGCTCGAAGGTGATCGAGGTTCCCGAGCGCGCGGGCCCGGTCACGATCACCGGCGCCTCGATGCGCTCGTCGGCGATCGACGGCCGCTCGTCGAGCGCGCGGCAGAGCAGCAGCCGCGTGCGCAGCGAGCGCAGCAGCTCCTGCTTCGTGAGCAGACGGCCGACCACGTGTAGCGGCGCGGTGTCGAGCGCCGCCGCGAGCGCGCGGAAGCGCTCGCGCCAGTCCGGGTCGCCGAAGTCGCTCTTCGGGAGCGCGCCGACGCTCTGCTCGGCGGCCTCGAGCAGCGCGTCCGCGTCGATCGGAATCAGCCGGCGCGCGCCGTCGGGGCCGCCGCCCACCGATTCGCCCATGGCGTTCAGGCGGCGCACCCAGTCGGGGCGCTGGTAGCGCTCCGCCATGCTTCGGATCCGGTCCATGGGCACCCGGGGTATCACAGCGTCAGCGGCGGCGCCCGACGAAGAGGTCCCGGCCCCAGGGGTCCGCGACGACGGTGACTGCGAAGCCCGCCTCCTCGAGGCGTGACCGCCAGGTGGCGCGCGGGAACAGCCCCTCGACGTGACGGTCGTGCACGACGCGGGTCGCGCCCGTCTCGTCGCACAGGAGGATGGCGTAGTCCACCGTGACCGTGGTGTCGCTCGGGTCGGGGTCGTGCGTCCACTCGAGGTAGCGGACGGCGCGTCCGTTCCCGTCGCTCCCGCCGTCGTCGGTGCCGGGCCGGAAGCTCTCCCGCACGCAATCCGGCGCGAAGATCGCGACGCCGCCGGGCCGGCAGTGCACCGCCGCCGTCGCCATGGCCGCCGCCAGGTCCGTCTCGCTCGTCATGTAGCTGACGGCGTCGTGCACGAAGACGGCGTCGAAGCTGCGGCCGAGACGCACCGTCCGCATGTCCCCCTCGACGTGCTCGCAGGCGGGGTTGAGGGCCCGGCTCACGGCGAGCATGTCGGGCGAGGGCTCGACGAGCGTGAGGGTGTAGTGCGCCCGCAGATGGCTGGCGTTGTTCCCGCCCCCCGAGCCCAGCTCGAGAAGCGTGTGCACGGGGCCCTCGGCGGCCTCGTCGATGAGTCGGCGTACGTAGGCCGCCTCCTCGGCGTAGTCCTCGCCGGGCGGGGAGAAGAGCGGCCACCACTCGGCCAGCTCGCGGTAGAGCTTCACGCGAGCAATCTAGGGGATCCGGAAGTCGCTTGACCCCCGGCTCGCGGGGATGCCACCCTGCGGCCCGTGACTCCGCTCGACGGGATGCGCGTGCTCGAGGTCGGTGGCGGCGTGGCGGCGGCGTTCGCGACGCGCTGGCTCGCCGGATTCGGCGCCGACGTGGTGCGGAGCGAGGGGCCCCGGGACGCGCTGACCGTCGACGAGGAAGCGGCGCTCCTCCCGGGCAAGCGCCGCATCGAGGTCGCCGACGACGCGCTGCGGCAGCTGGCGCTCGCCGCCGACCTCGTCGTCGAGGACGGCCGCCCGGGCGCGCTCGCCGCCCGCGGGCTCGACCCCGGAATGCTCCGCGCGGAGAAGCCGGCGCTGGTCGTCACCTCGCTCACCCCGTTCGGCCAGACCGGACCGCAGGCCGGTCTCGAGGCGACGAACCTGGTCGCGCATGCGGCGGGCGGCATCCTGTCGCTCACCGGCGTGATGGAGCGCCCGCCGCTCCAGAACGGCGCGAACCAGGCGTGGAAGCTGCTCGGCATCAACGGCTTCGCCGCCTCGGTGACCGCCTACCTGGGCGCACTGATCTCTGGCGAGGGCGACTGGATCGACCTCTCCGCCCAGGAGTGCGCCGCCGGCATGCTCGAGTTCTACGGGCCGAGGAGCGCCGTCGACGGCCTGCCCGGAAGACGGCTCGGCAACCGCACCACCGCGATCTGGGGCCTGTATCGCTGCCTCGACGGCTTCGCCGGCGTCTGCTCGCTCCAGCGTCAGGCGAAGGCGCTGTTCGAGGGCATGGGCGACCCGGAGCTCTTGACGCCGCGCTTCCTCGACCCCGTCGAGCGCATGAAGGACGACAAGGAGCTGGCCCGGCGCGTCGAGCGCTTCTTCGCCGACAAGAAGAAGGACGAGCTGCTCGCGCTCGGGACGCGACTCCAGGTGCCCTTCGGCGCCGTCCTCACGCCGGGCGAGCTGCTCGAGAGCGAGAGCCTGCGTGAGCGGGAGTTCTTCGACACCGTCGAGACGCCCGAAGGCGTGGCGCGCGTTCCGGGGCGCCCCTTCCCCGGCCTGGGCTGGCGTGCCGGCCCGCTCTCCGCGCTCGCCGCGGACACCGAGGCCGTGCGGCACGACTGGCTGGGAGGCGGGGCATGAAGCGGCTCCCGCTCGAGGGCGTCCGGGTCGTCGACCTCAGCATGATGTGGGCCGGCCCGTACGCCACGCACCTGCTCGGCGAGATGGGCGCCGAGGTCATCAAGATCGAGGGCCCGCGCGCCTGGGACAACGTGCGCACGCTGTTCCCGATCCCCGAGCCCGAGCCCTGGGACGCGTCCTTCTACTTCAACGACTACAACCGCGAGAAGAAGTCGCTGATCCTGGACCTCACGCAGCCGCGCGGGCGGGAGCTGCTGCTCGCGCTCGTCGCGAAGAGCGACGCCGTCATCGAGAACTACCGCGCCGACGTGCTCGACAAGCTCGGCCTCGGCTTCGAGGCCCTCCAGCGCGCGCGCTCGGACATCATCCTCGTCAGCATGGCGGGGTTCGGGAAGACCGGCGCCGACCGTGAGCGCGTCGGCTTCGGCCCGATCGTGGAGCAGATGGCGGGTCTCGCCTCGCTCACGGGCTACGGCGACGACGGGGTCCCCTACAAGACGGGCATCTCCTACGGCGACCCGGTCGGCGGCGTGGCCGCGGCCGGCGCTCTCGTGCTGGCGTTGATCCAGCGCCGCCGCACCGGGCGCGGCTGCGCCATCGATCTCGCGCAGCGCGAGGTCATGGCCCAGATGCTCGGCGAGGCCTTCGCGGCCGCGTCGCTGCGCGGCGAGCCGCCCGTGCATCGCGGGAACCGCCATCCCGTGTGGGCGCCGCAGGGCGTCTACCCCTGCCAGGGCGAGCAGCAGTGGCTCGCGCTCTCGGTGCGAAGCGACGCCGAGTGGAAGGCGCTCGCGGGCGTGATCGGCGCCCCCGAGCTGGCGGGGCTCTCGCTCGAGACGCGCCGCGCGCGTCACGACGAGCTCGATGCGCGCATCACGGCATGGACCGCAGCCCAGGAGGCGCAGCCTGCCCAGGACGCGCTCCAGGAGCTCGGCATCCCCGCCGCGCGCATGCTCGACAGCGACTCCGTCCACTGGGACGCCCACCTGCTGTCGCGCGACTACTGGGACTTCATGAAGCACCCGCGCATGCAGCCCTACCCGCAGCCCGCGCCGGCCTGGCGCCTCCTCGAGGTGAACCCGCGCCCGCGCCGCCCGGCGCCGATGTTCGGCGAGCACAACCGGGAGATCCTCGGCGGGCTGCTGGGCCTCTCCGAGGCGGAGCTCACGGAGCTGGCCGAGGCGGGCGTGATCGCGGCGGCGCCGGTGGGCGCGGGGGTGGGATGACGCCGGCGCCCGACGCCTTCGCCCCGGCGGCCCTCGGTCCGCTCACGCTCCGGAACCGCATCGTGAAGGCCGCCACCTTCGAGGGCATGACCCCCGATCACGTGGTGAGCGACCGGCTGATCGAGTTCCACCTCCAGGTGGCCGCCGGGGGCGTCGGCATGACCACGATCGCCTACTGCGCCGTCTCGGAGGACGGCTGCGGCGCACCGAACGAGATGATCCTCGGCGAGGAGGCGATTCCGGGCCTCCGTCGCCTCGCGGACGCCGTCCACGAGGAGGGGGCCTGCGTGTCGGCCCAGATCGGCCACGCCGGCGCCGTCGCGGCCGGCACCGGCCGCAAGGCGCTCTCCCCGTCGCCGATCTTCAGCCCGCTCGCGATGCGCCGCACGCGCGCCGTGAGCGAAGCCGAGATCGCGCGCATCACGGCCGACTTCGCGCGTGCCGCGCGCGTCTGCGCCGACGCCGGCCTCGACGCCGTGGAGCTCCACCTGGGCCACGGCTACCTCCTCTCCGAGTTCCTGTCCCCGAAGCTGAACCGGCGCAAGGACCGCTACGGCGGCTCCCTCGAGAACCGCGCGCGCTTCGCGCGTGAGGTGGCCCGCGCCGTGCGCGAGGCGGTCGGCCGGCGCATCGCGGTGCTCGCGAAGCTCAACATGGACGACGGCGCGCCCGGCGGGCTCTGGCTCGACGAGAGCGTCGAGGTGGCACGCTGGCTCGAGGCGGACGGGGCGCTCGACGCGATCGAGCTCACCGGGGGCAGCTCGCTCCAGAACCCGATGTACCTGTTCCGCGGCGAGGCCCCCATCGAAGAGATGGCGAAGAGCTTCCCGCGCCCGTTGCGCCTGGGCTTCAAGCTGCTCGGGGGGCGCTTCCTCAAGAGCTACCCCTACGAGCCCGCCTACTTCCTGCCCTATGCGCGCCAGTTCCGCGCCGCGCTCCGGATGCCCCTGATCCTGCTCGGTGGGATCCACAGCCGCGACACCATCGACCAGGCCATGGCCGAGGGCTTCGACTTCGTCGCGATGGGGCGCGCCCTGCTCCGCGAGCCCGACCTCGTCGCCCGCCTGGCGAGCGGCGCGGCGCGCGACTCCCTGTGCGTGCACTGCAACAAGTGCATGGCGACGATCTACCGCGGCACCCACTGCGTGCTGGCCTGAAGGCGCACGGGGCGTTCCGGCGCGACCGGCGCCGGCTCGGGAGGCCGGAGCATGCCCGTGCCGACGAGCCGGTGTCTCCCGCGCCACGCACCGGACGCCGACGATCCCTCCGCGCTCGCCCGCAGCGTGAGCGAGACCCGGCCGTTCCGCCCGAGGCGCAGCAGCGCCGTCTGGATCTCGCCCCCGGAGAGCGAGGCGTCCGTATCGCAGAGCGCGTTCGCACCCGCTCGCAGATAGAGCGCGTAGAGAGACAGCGAGGCGTCGTCGAAGCGCAGCCGCCAGCTGCGCGACCTCCCTTCCGCCGGCCTCACGAAGCCCTGGAAGACCCCCGCTTCCGTCGCCAGCTCGAACGCGCCGTCCGGCCGCACGGTGATCGCGAGCAGGCCCCGGCCCCGATACGGCTCGCAGCCCCGGATCGCGAACCGCTCCTCGAAGGTCATCACCGAGGACCCGACCGGGTGGGCGTGCGCAGAGGCTGCGAGCGCGGCGGTCAGCAGCAGCACCAGCGTGGTCGGGACGAGCTTCACGCGCACCCTCGCAGAGGGACCCATGCTACCGGATCGGAAGGGGCCGGGACGTCGTCGCAGCGACCGATAGGGAGCCGGGACCGGACTCCACCGGTCCTCGTGGCCCCGGGAGCCTGCGCTCGTTCTGTGTTCCCTAGATGCGGATCGCTCCCGTCCGGATCAGCTCGGCGAGCTCCCGGCGTTGGTCGGGGTCGAGCAGCGCGTGCAGCTCCTCGAGCGCCTGGGCCACGGCGTCCTGCACGCGGCGTGCGGCGGCGGCGCGCTGCTCGGCGGCGGCCTCGGCCTCGCTGCGGCCGAACTCGCCCGTGAAGGCGTCGGCCAGCGCCGAGGCGGCGCGACGCAGGTCGAGCCCGGCCTGGGCGCGCTCGAGCTTGAGGTGCTCGAGGATGCGCGCGAGCGAGGCCGTCTGCTCGTCGGAGAGCTCGAGGCGGTAGGCCAGGAAGCGCAGCGGGCGTCGCACGCCGAGGCCGGTGCCGAAGAACGCATCCCCGTCACCCCCGCGATGCTCGAAGCGACGCGCCTGGCGCGCCCACTCCCGGGCCATGGCGCGGCTCGCACGGGCGCCTCCGGCGTAGGCGAAGCGCGGGTCGAAGGCGGAATGACACGAATGCCAGAACGAACGCGAACGCATGCTCGTCTCCTCGCGTGGGGGACTCGGCCGCCCACGGGTCTTCGGCACGGGCCTCATGCCTCGCACCGGCCGGCCAGGGGCCGACCTCCCGAGCCTTGCGCGCGCCCGCCCGCGCGGCAAGTGCAGCGCGATCGCTGCGGCGCGGAGCGCCGCTAGCGAGCGCGCGCCACCGGGGCGCCGCTAGCGAGCGCGCACCACCGAATCGAGCGCGCGGCGCAGGCCGCGGACTCCCTCCCGGATCGACGCCTCGTCGAGCGCGGCGTAGCCCAGCAGGAGCTCGGCGCGCCGGGGGGGCCGCGCGTAGAAGGGCGCGGCGGGATAGACGCCCACGCCGCGCCGGCGGCAGGCCTCGCGGAGCGCGCGCACGTCGCGCATCGGGAGCTCGTCGATCGCGAGCAACACGTGCAGGCCTGCGTCGGCGCCGCGCACCCGGACGCGCGCCCCGAGCTCGTCGCCGAGCGCCTCCATCAACGCGGCGCGCCGCCGCGCCAGCCGCGCGCACATGCGCCGCACGTGGCGCTCGAGGTGCCCCTCGCGGATGAAGTCCGCGAGGGCGAGCTGCTCGAGCGTGGCCGTGCCCGTGTCGGCGAGCGCCTTCGCGTCCTCGAAGAACGGCACCAGCGCCGGGGGGACGACGAGCCAGCCGATGCGAAGCGCAGGGAACAGCAGCTTCGAGGCCGTCCCCGCGTAGAGCACGACTCCGTCTTCGTCGAGCGCCTGCAGACACTCGAGCGGGCGGCCTGCGTGGCGGAACTCGCCGTCGTAGTCGTCCTCGAAGACGAACGCGCGCCGCTCGCGCGCCCAGGCCAGCAGCGCGAGGCGGCGTGCGAGCGGCAGAACGCCACCCGCCGGGAACTGATGCGACGGCGTGACGCAGGCCAGCCGCGCGGCGTCGATCTCCGCCAGCGCGTCCGTGCAGAGCCCGTCGTCGTCCGCCGGCACCAGACGGAGCTTCGCGCCCGCCGCCGTCGCGCAGAAGGAGAAGCCGGTGTAGTGCGGCTCCTCGAGCACGACACCGTCGCCCGGGTCGAGCAGGAGCCGCATCGCCAGGTCGATCGCCTGCTGGGTGCCGCCCACCACCACGACCTGCTCGGGCGCGGCGCGGACGCCGCGGGCGCGCGCCAGGTAGCCCGCCAGCGCCTCGCGCAGCTCGGGCGCTCCGCCGGGCGCCTGGTAGGCCAGACGCCGCACCGAGAGCCTTCGCGCACGGCGCCCGAGCAGCCGCGACCAGGTCGCGAGCGGCAGGTCGGCGTAGGCCGGCTCGCCGTAGCGGAAGTCGTGGGGCAGCGGCTCGCGCGGCAGGCTCCAGCTCGCCTGCCCGCGCGGAATGCCGGCCGCGATGCGGGCCCCGAACGCCGAGAGCGGGGGCGCGGCGCGCGGCCGACCGGGGCGCGGAGAACGTGCGGGCGCCGCGGGGAGCGTCTCGCTCACCACGGTCCCGGAGCCGACCCGCGCCCGGGCATAGCCCTCGGCGGCCAGCTGCTCGTAGGCGGCGAGCACCGTGTTTCTCGACACGGCGAGCTCCGCGGCGAGCGCGCGCGTCGCGGGCAGCCGCGCCCCGGGGTCGAGCCGCCGCTCCAGGATCGCCGCACGGAGCGCCCGGTAGACCTGCCGCTGGAGGGCACCCTCCCCGTCGAGCCGGAGCCAGAACATCCCAGATTGGTACCAGAGAATCGCCCGAAACTGGGATCTCCATCGGACCGCCCCCGGGAGCACGATTGGTGCGCTCGCGATCGACGCGCCCCGGAGCGCCGGGCTCAGCGGGGCGCCACCGCGAACTCGGGCAGGGTGATGCGCCGGCTCCGGCAGCGCGGGCAGCGCGCGGGGCGGGTCGTGCGCTCGCGGCCCGGGAACGCGAAGCCGCAGTCGAGGCACTCGGGCCCGGTGATGGCGAGCTTCTCGCCGCGCCCGTGGAGCGAGCGCGCGACATGCGCGAGGTGGCTCGCCACCTCGCGCTCGGCGATCCCGACCCGGCGCGAGAGGTCCTTGGCGGTGACCGGCCCGGCCCGGAGCGCCGTCAGCAGGCGCTGGCGCACGGTGGCCGAGGCTTCGGGCGGTCCGCGCTCGCGCATCGGCGGTATGCTGGCGCCCTTCGAAGGAGACCACCATGGCGAGCCCGACCCTCCACGACTTCGAGATGAAGACCATCGACGGCGAGGCGCAGAAGCTCGGCGTCTACCAGGGCCAGGTGGTCCTGGTCGTGAACGTGGCCTCGAAGTGCGGGCTCACGCCCCACTACGCAGGGCTCCAGCAGCTCCAGGAGGAGTACGGAGGGCGTGGCTTCTCGGTGCTGGGCTTCCCGTGCAACCAGTTCGGCGGGCAGGAGCCCGGGAGCGAAGCCGAGGTCAAGACGTTCTGCACCACGCAGTACGGCGTGACCTTCCCGATGTTCTCGAAGATCGAGGTGAACGGCGCCAGCCGCGCGCCGCTCTACGCCTGGCTCACCAGCGAAGCCACCGAGCCCGAGGGGCCCGGCGACATCGCCTGGAACTTCGCGAAGTTCCTGGTCGGCAAGGACGGCCGGGTGAAGGCCCGCTTCGGCCCCGCCACCGAGCCCGGCAGTGCCGAGCTGCGCGGCGCCATCGAGCAGGCGCTCGCCGACTAGCGGTCGGCCGAAAGGGCCGGGCATGTGCCTCCGCTTCATGGCTCGCACGGTCCCGGATGCGATCCACCGACCCGTCGCATCGGAACGTGCAGATCAGGTGGCGTTTCCTGCTGCGCTTTACTTCAGCTCCGGCACACGCCCGGCCCGACCGCGCGACCGGGTCTCCTCCGACGTTCTCCGCACACGCTCCAGGCCACGGGGACGGGTGGAGTCCGGTTCTGCGCAGGCGGCGGGTGATCCTACGTGAGCATGGAGCGACCAAAGCCGGAAAGCCTCCGCCGGGCGAAGGGTCCCCCGAGCTGGGTGATGGCTCGTTGCTCGGAGCGGACCGCTGCGTGCGGATCCTCCCACTTGGCCAGCGCCGCTGAAGCAGAAGCCGGTCCACCCGGCCCAGGCAGGGCGCTCGCACGAGGACAGACGCGAAGCCCGGCGCTTCAGGAGGCGGCGGGCGCACCCGGGGCGGCGGCCTCGCCGGCCTCCTCCAGCAGCGCGCGGAGCGCCGCATCCGAGGGGTCGTTCGAGAGCGCGGCCTCGAGCAGCGGCACGGCGCGTCGCGGCTCCCCCGCCTTCAGCCAGGCGCGCGCGGCGCGGCCGAGCGCGTCCCCGCGCTCCGCGTCGCGGATCGACGCCTCGAGGGCCGACTCGTAGGCCCGCGCGGCCTCCGGCCAGCTGTTCTGGGCCTCGTAGCTGACGCCGATCAGCAGGCGCGCCTCGGCGCTGGCTCGGAGCGCGTCGCTGCGCCGGAGCTGCCTTCGCGCCTCCGAGAAGTTGCGTTCCCGCAGCAGCCGCTCGCCGAAGCGAAGACGCCACGACGCGCGGTCCCGCCCGGTCCAGCCGAGCGCGTCGGCGACGCGGCCGGCGCTCTGATAACGCTCCGCCTCGATCTCGCGCACCATCCAGTGGTCCGCGCCAAGGCCCACGACGTTCACGACGAGAAGCGCCGCGCACGCCGCCCACACCAGCGGGCGCAGCCAGGCGCGCTCCGGCTCGTCTCCCGCCTCGTCGGTCTGGCTCCGGATCAGGACCTCGGCAATGCGCCCGCGCAGCTTCCAGATCGCGCCGTCCAGGATGAAGTGATGCAGGTTCACGGCGGCGGCGATCATCAGGCCGAGCCCCTGATCGAAGGCCAGCGGCCCGAGCGCCTGGGGCCCGAACATCAGCGCGGGCAGCGTCCACACGGCGGCGCCCGCGGCCAGCACGCGCAGATAGTTCGGCAGCTGTCCCCGCCAGTCGCCGGACTGGCGTGCGTAGTAGGCGGTCACCCAGAGGTACTGGAGGCTGTGCGCAGCCGCGATCCAGATGAAGTAGTAGGTGCGGAACTCGAAGGACAGCGCGTCGAGCCGCGGGGCCAGGCCGAAGGCCTGGAGCCCGAACGGCAGCGTGAACCACAGCACCTGGCTGAGCGCGAGCAGCCCGACCGGAAGCAGGACCCGACGCGGGGCATGTCGGAAGCCCCAGGCACAGCGCCCGAGCGCGGCGAGGTAGGCGACGAGCAGGCCGGCGCCGAGGGGCTTCGCGACGGCCTGCGGGATGCCGAGCGCCGTGAAGCCGACGCCGAGCGAGCCGTAGCCCGTCGGGACGTCACGGGCTGCCTGGTCCGCCGTGTGCATCACGAGGAACACGAGCGCGAACGAGAGCCCGAACGAGAGATACAGCCAGCGCTTCAGGCCGGGATCGAGCGGCACGCCGCCGCGCCGCAGGAACATGACGGCGAGGCCGTAGTTCTGACCGGTGTAGTGCCAGGGGCTCCAGGTCAGGTAGAGGGTCACCATGACGCTGCCGACCGCGGTGGCCCACAGGCCGGCGACGAAGAACGCGATCACCCCGAGCGTCGCCCAGACCGAGAACAGCACGTAGCCGCGACGGTCGCGGCGGTGCTCGTACACCCGCACCAGGGTGGCGCCGTAGTGCGGCGTCCCGAGCAGCAGCAGCAGCGCCGCGCCGACCCAGAGCGGCATGGCGCTCCTGAGCTCGGGCCCCGCCAGCACGAACAGGCCGAACGCCAGCGTATACAGCAGCCCGCAGCCGAACAGCAGGTCCGAGCGGGGGCCGAACAGCCAGGGCGAGGAGGGGGGAGCCGCAGTCGTCACCGGGACATGATCGGCGAGACCCGCGCCCGGCTGCAACGTCGGAGCACCCGGCGGCGCGGCCCGTGAGATATTCCTGAAACCCGAGCGAGCCGCAGGGCCACTCCCAGACAGATGGCGCCGGGTGTGGGCAAGGGCGACCCAGAGGACCGATGACGAAGCTGCGCAGCCAGGGGCCGCCCGGAGGGCCTCCGCCCCCGGACGACGACCTGGTCGAGTTCTCGTCGCGGCCCCTGCTCCCGACGGCAGACCCCACCTTCCGGGAGGAGCTGCGCGCGGGGCTCTGGCAGCTGCTCCGGAGCCTGCTGGCCCGCTTCCAGCGCTAGTCGCAGCCCTCGCCTTCCAGGCGCGCCGCCCACGCGATCGCGCCGGAGAGCAGGCTCCGCATCTCCGCGGTCTCGTAGGACTGCGCCTGGTGGCCGAGCGCCGAGTAGAAGGCGCGGCCGCGGCCGACGCAGTGGCTCCAGATCACGGGGTGGTCCTCGCCCATGCGCAGGTCCTTGTCGGTGCCGAGGAAACGCATGCGGGGCTCGTAGCTGGTCTCGTCCACGGTCGCGAGCACGCGGTAGCCCTTGTCCCGCACGCTCTGGTCGAACGAGTACCACTCCTCGTTGTGCGTGAAGCGCTCCGGCAGCCCCTGCGTGGCCGGGTGTCCGCGGTCCTCCACCACGAGGGTCCCGTCCTGGAACTGCGGGCCCATCGGGTGCCCGATGAACTGAGCGCCGACCAGCACGTCCCGGTACCAGGCCCAGGCGTAGGAGCCGTCGCCGCCGGCGCCATGGATGCCGACCCAGCCGCCCCCCGCCTCGATCCAGCCCCGGAGGGCGGCCTTCTGCGGCGGGTCCAGGACGTCGCC
>JBFIYM010000005.1:0-51500 GCA_041605395.1 Myxococcota bacterium
CGCGCCGGGACGAGGACGTCGACCGGCTCTACCACGACATCATCGCCTACCTGGCGCGAATCAGCGAAGGCGCGCTGACGCAGCACGAGACGAACCAGTTCATCCGGTTGATGGCGATCGCGAACGCGCTGGAGAGCGTCGGGGACACGATCGAGAGCGACCTGGTCCGACGCGGCCGGGGCCTCGCCGAGGGTCAGGTTCGCATCAGCCCCGCGACCGCCCGGGTGATCTCGGGGTTCCACGCCCAGGTGTCGCAAGCCCTCGCCAGCGCGACGGAGGCGATCGCTCAGCGCGACGTCGCGCTGGCGGCGGCGGTCGTGGAGATGAAGCCGCTCATCCAACGGCTGACGGCGGCGGCGGCGGATCACGAAGCGGAGCGCCTGGTGGCCCCCGAGGCCAACCGCCTCCCCACCTACGCGCTCGAGAAGGACATGATCGAGGACCTGCGCCGTGTCTATTCGTACGCCAAGCGGATCGGGCGGGCCGTGATCGAGGCCGAGACGGAGCCAGCCGCGGCGTAGGCGCGCCCTGGGGCTATCCTGCGGCCCTGATGGAACCCCGCGCGATCGACTGGCTCCGCTCGCTCGGCGAGGAGGACTGGGCCGCACTGCGTTCCCGTTCGACGCGACACGAGTTCGCGGCGGGCGCGACGATCTTCGCACCGACCCCCGAGCCGCACTCGGTCTATCTCCTGGAGGAGGGGAGGGTCCGGATCCTCCGCCTGTCCCAGGGCGGGGGCGAGGTGACGCTCGGGTACGTGGTGGCCGGCGAGGTGTTCGGCGAGCTGCCCGGCTTCGGCGACTACCCCCGCGAGAGCTTCGCCGTGGCGCGCGTGCGTTCGATCGTCTGGCGGATTCCCCGGGGCGTGTTCCGGGACCTCGTGGGCAAGCATCCGGAGGTCGCCATGGAGATCACCCGACAGATGGGGGAGCGCATGAAGCGGGTCGAGTCGCGGGTCGAGAACCTGGTCTTCGGGGACGTGCGCTCGCGCCTCGCGACCGCCTTGCTCGAGCTGGCCGAGGACTTCGGCCGCCGCATCGGCGACCGCCAGGTCATCGACCTCGGTGTCTCACAGGGCGAGCTCGCGACCCTGATCGGCTCCACCCGCCAGAGCGTGAACGCCGCGATGGGAGACCTCCGGGAGGAGGGTCTGCTGCGCCTCACGGGCGGGCGGGCGGAGCTGCTGGACCTGGACCGCCTGCGCGAGATCGCGAAGTCGGGAAGTCGCTAGGTCAGCGCTGGACGCGCGCACGCCCCGGCCCGGCATCCTCGGCGCTGGCCGAGCGCAACGAGGCCACGCGCGCCCGAAGCGCCTTCAGGTCTTCGTTCGCCATCATGTCGAGGATGCGTTCCGGCTGGAGCCCGACGTCGTCGATGAAGAAGTCCCACTGGTCCATCGGCATGTCGAACTGGCCCACGGCGAACAGCAGTCCCGCGTCGGTCCTCGCGACGGCCACGCCGATCAGTGCGGCCCGGGCGCGACCGTCTTGCTGCCGGTGGGTCAGGGCGGCCCCATCGACGTGGTAGATGCGTGCGAGGCCGCTCCGTGTGGCGAACGCGACGCTCTCCTCGAGGACCACGCGCGGGGCGCTGGCCGCGGGGTCGTTCGCACCGCGCGTTCCGGCGACGTGCGGTCCCTCGTGGCGCCAGCGGTCGAGCTCGGCGTCACACAGGTCCGCCAGACTGGCATCCGGTAGGGAAGCCGTCCCGCTCCGCACGCCGAAGCGCCACGCCTCGCCGAGATCGAGCACCGAGAGGGTCACCTCGGCGCCACCGTCCCGCAGGCGTCGCTCGACGATCTGGGACGGAGCCTTGATGAAGGGGTTGCGCATCGGCGGCACGTCGACCTGGAACTCGCCTCCGGGTGCGACGTAGACGTCGTCCACGGAAGGCGCCTCTCCGGCGCTGCAGGCGACCGCGAGCGCCAACCCTGCGGCGGAAATCGACAGGCGGCCTGCACGCCATGCTGCGGCGGGAACCGACAGGCGGCCTGCACGCCATGCTGCGGCGTTCACGGTGTGGCGCTCCACGGGACAGGCGAGGGTTTCAGCCCCCCGCGCCCCGCACCACGCGGTGCACGAAGCCGAGCTTCTCGATCACCCCGGGAGCGAGCACGAACGGGTAGGCATCCTCGTGCCCCATGCTGCGGTTCAGGCTGTTGAGCGCGAACGTCAGCGGCAGCCAGCGATCGATCAGCGCCTCGAAGTCTTCCTGGGCGTAGGAATCGAAGTCGTGGCGGAAGTCGAGCCTTCCGAGGTTCCCCGCCCGGGGTCGGATGCCGATCCCGAACTGGTAGGCGGTCTCCAGGGTGTCCACGATGTGGAGGTAGTGCGCCCAGGTCTCCGCCCAGTCCTCCCAGGGATGGCAGCTCGCGTAGGTGCTCACGAACCGGTCGCGCCACTGGGCCGGCGGCCCGCTCGCGTAGTGCCGCTCGAGCGCCTTCCCGTAGTCGAGCGTCTCGTCGCCGAACAGCTTGCGGAACCCGTCCCGCCAGGGCCCGTCGCGCACCAGCCGGTCCCAGTAGTAGTGGCCCGATTCGTGACGGAAGTGGCCGAGGATGGTCCGGTACGGCTCCTCCATCTGGTCTCGCATGCGGGCGCGCTCCGCCGGATTCGCCTCGGCGATGTTGAGCGTGATCAGCCCCTCCGAGTGGCCGGTCAGCACACGGCCGCGCTCGTTGAACGTGGGCGCGGTATCGGCCAGGAAGTCGAACTCGAGCCCGGTGTCGTCCTGGCTGCGCGGGACGACCGGCAGACGCAGCCGCAGCAGGGAGTAGACGAGCCGACGTTTCTCGGTCTCGAGCGTCCGCCAGAGCGGCTTGTTCGCGGCGACGCTCAGATCGGGAATGGTGCGATTGAGACGGCACGCCACGCACAGCGGCTCGGGGTCGTCGGCGCCGACCATCCAGTTGCAGACCGCGTGCTCGGCGTAGTTCGCGCACATCCGGTAGCGACGGTCCTCGCCGACGCGCGTCCACGCGCCGTCTCCGGCCGCCGCGAAGGCAGCCATCACCTGCTCCTCGGGCATGAAGCCGAGCGTGACCCCGCAGCGGACACAGGCGACGTTCTCGAAGTAGACGAGGTTCTCGCAGCCCGGGCAGGTGAAGAGTCGCATCGGGCGACAATCTAGGAACTTCCACGACTCCGGGCTCTCGCTCGAACGCGCGCGCTACGGAAGGCGTCTCCCCGGCGGCCGGCCGCGGCGCCGGCCCAGCGTGAGGCGGTGAGCCGGCCGGAGTCGATGCGTGGCTCCACCGCGCAGGAGGTGTCAGGCTCCGTCGCGTGCGTCTCCTGCTCGCGCTCGCGATGGCCGTCGCCACGCCGGCTCCCGCCGAGCCGCTCGTCGTGATCGTGGCCGGGGCCCCGAGCCACGGCTACGGGGCGCACGAGTTCCGGGCCGGCGCCGCGCTGCTCGCCGAGGCGTTGAACCAGCCGGGCAGCCCCGTGCGTGCGCGCGTCGACACGGAGCTGGATCCCGGTGCCGCCGCGGACGCGTTCGTCCTCTATCTGGACGGCGGCGAGGCGCATCCGGTGCTCCCCCATCTGGCGGCGCTCGAGCGGCGGGTCGAGGCAGGCGTCGGGCTGGTCGCGCTGCACTACGCGCTCGAGGTGCCCTTGGGGCCTGCGGCCGACGCCCTGCAGCGCTGGATCGGGGGCTCCTACGAGTCCGGCTGGTCGACCAACCCCAGCTGGCGCGCCGAGATCTCGCTCGACCCGGACCACCCGATCAGCCGGGGCGTCCCGCCCTTCGCGGCCTTCGACGAGTGGTACTTCAACATCCGCTTCCCGGCGGCTGGGCCGCCGGTTCGCGCGGTCGCGAGCGCCGTCCCCGACGACGAGGCGCGCGCCGACCCCACCTGGCCGCCGTTCGCGGCGGATCACATCCTGGCCGCGAGCGGCCGGCGCGAGACACTGGTCTGGTCCGTCGAGCGCCCGGACGGCGGTCGCGGCGTGGGCTTCACCGGCGGTCACTTCCACTGGAACTGGGGCAACGACGCCTTCCGCACGCTGGTGCTGAACGCGATCGTGTGGGCGGCCGGGGCGGAGGTGCCCGAGGGCGGGGTGGTCTCGGCGACCCCGCGCTACGAGCAGCTCGCGCGTGGGCAGGACGAGCGCCAGCCCTGGCTCTGCTTCGATCGCGACGAGACGATCGAACGCTTCGGCCTGCACTAGGGAGCCTCTGCACGAGTCCCCGTGCGGCCGCCGTGCCCGGGACCGGTGGACCGGCTCCACCTTCGGACTCGGCGGCGGTGGATCCATACCCCGTAGGACCGGACTCCACCGGTCCTCGTGGGCCCGGGAGCGTGCGCGCGTTCTGCAGAGGTTCCCTAGGCGTCCGGCCTCCGGGCTAGAGCGCGCCCTTCTGCATCTGGTCGGTGGCGTAGGCGGCGGCGCGGGCGGTGAGCGCCATGTAGGTGAGCGACGGGTTCTGGCAGGCGGAGGAGGTCATGCAGGAGCCGTCGGTGACGAACAGGTTCGGCACGTCGTGCGCCTGGTTGTGGGCGTTCAGCACGGACGTCGCGGGATCGCGCCCCATGCGCGCGGTGCCCATCTCGTGGATGGCCTCGCCGCCGATGCCGAAGCCCCGGCCCGGGACGATGTTCACGGCGCCGGCCGCCTCGAGCATGGCCTGGGCCTCGGCGACGATGTCCTCGCGCATGGCGCGCTCGTTGTCGGACCAGTGGAAGGCCACGCGCACGCGCGGGATGCCGTGCTCGTCCCGTTGGTCCGGGTCGAGCGTCACGCGGTTCTCGGCCTGGGGCAGGCACTCGCCGAAGCCGGCCAGGAACAACAGCCACGGGGCCGGGCCGGCGAGGGCGTCCTTCCACTCCGCGCCGAAGCCCGGCGTCGCGCTGCCGCGGCTCCAGCCGAGCGGGAGGCCGAGGCCCTGGTAGCCGTAGCCGCGCACGAAGCCGGGATGGCGATCTCGCACGTTCCGGAAGCGCGGGATGTAGACGTTGTTCGGGCGGTTGCCGAGGGCCTGCTGGCCGGCGAACTGGGGGAAGATGCCGAGGGCGCCGAGGCCGAGGGTGTGGTCCATCAGGTAGCGGCCCAGTGCGCCGCTGCGATTGGCGAGCCCGTTCGGGAACGCCTCGCTCGTCGAGGCGAGCAGGATTCGCGTCGTCGCGATGGTCGAGGCGCACAGGAACACGACGCGGGCCGAGAGCGCGCGGCGTTCGCCCGTCTTCGCGTCGACCACGGTGACGCCCGTGGCCCGCTTCGCGGCCGCGTCGTAGACCACCTTCTCGACGACGGTGTCCGTCAGCAGCTCGAGCCGGCCGGTCGCGCTCGCGGCCGGCAGCGTGCTGCTCTGGGTGCTGAAATAGGAGCCGGTGGAGCAGCCGCGCCCGCACGGGCCGCAGTAGTGGCAGGCCTTGCGGCCGCCATGGTCCACGGTGAGCGTGGCGGTGCGGCCCATCGTCACGCGTCGATCGGGCCAGCGCTTCTCGACGGCGTTCTTGAAGTGCGTCTCGACGCAGGTCATCTCCATCGGCGGCAGGAAGCGGCCGTCCGGGAGCTGGGGCAGGCCTTCGGCCTGACCCGAGACGCCGATGAAGGACTCGACGTGGTCGTACCAGGGCGCGACGTCCCGGTAGCGGATCGGCCAGTCGACGCCGTGGCCGTCCGCCTGGTTCGCGGCGAAGTCGAGGTCGCTCCAGCGGTAGACCTGGCGGCCCCAGGTGAGCGAGCGGCCGCCCAGCTGGTAGCCGCGCACCCAGGCGAACTCGGTGCCCTCCTCTTGCAGGTAGGGATGCTCCGGGTCCTTCACGAAGAAGTGCCAGGTGTCCTCGGACACGCCCGGCGCGATGCGCTGGATCGGGTAGTCCTCGCGCAGCACCTTCGGGTTGCCGCGCCCGCGGAACGGGAACTTCCAGGGCGGCAGGTGCTCGGTCACGTAGTCCCGGGCGTGCTCCACGTTGCGTCCGCGCTCGATCATCAGCACGCGCAGCCCGCGCTCGGTGAGCTCCTTGGCGGCCCAGCCACCGGTGATGCCGGAGCCGACGACGATCGCATCCCAGGGAGTCGTGGTGTCCATGTGGGGTCCGCTAGAAGAGGGGGAAGGCCGGCCGCGCGCCGGGCTCGCGCTCGGCGCAGCCGTCGAAGCGGCCGGGCCAGGCGCCCCAGTCGAACACCTGCGTGGCGCCGATCTCGGAGGTGAAGAAGCCCACCACCGTGAGCTCCTTCAGCGTGGCGAAGAAGGGCTTGTCGTCCCGCAGGCCGCCGAACAGGTCGAGGCCGCCAGCCGCCGCGGAAGCGGCCAGCTCCCGCTGCTCGACGCCGGCGAGCAGGCCGTCGCGCGCCTCGGGCGCGAGGGCCGCGAAGGCGCCGCCGTGCTGCGCGCGGGCGCTCGCGTCGAGCCCCGCGAGGCCGTCGCGGAAGCGCTGCCGTCCGGCGTCGTCGAAGCCCTCGACGAGCACGAACTCGACGAAGTCGGGGACGCCGGCGTCGAGGGCGCCCGGCGTCGCGGTGGCCGGCAGGATGCGGTCGACCGCGGCCTCGAGGGTGGCGCGCTCGCTCCGTGCGAGGAACGGGGTGGCCGTCGTGAGCGGCTCGTCGGTCCGCCGGCCCAGCACCGCGCTCGCGCACGAGGTCGACACGGCGCCGCCCAGGAACACGGCGGCGCGCCACAGGAACTCGCGACGGTCGAGCGCCATGGGGGTTCTCCTTCCGCGGGACCCGCACCATACCGCGTCGTGCGGCGCGGGGTCGATCGATGGGGTGGCCGGGTCGATCGATGTGGCGCCGGGTCGATCGATGCGGGGAGCGACCGGAGCGGCGCTATCCTGGCCGCATGGAGTCGGGGTGCGTCGTCGTCACGGGGGCGGCGGGAGGCATCGGGGCGGCTTCGGCGCGCGCGCTCGGCCGCGCCGGCCATCGGCTCCTGCTCTCCGACGTGAATCGGGAGGCGCTCAGCGAGCGCGCGCGTTCCCTCGGCGCCGAAGGGCTCGCCGCGAGGGCGCTCCCCGGCGACCTCACGGCCGCCGACGATCGCAAGACGCTGGCGGCGGAAGTGGAGCGCGGGGGTGGGCTCGCCGGGCTCGCGCACAGCGCGGGCCTGTCGGGCACGATGGCCGACGCGCGGCGGATCCTCGACGTCAACCTGGTGGCGACGGCCCGGCTGCTCGAGACGCTCCTGCCCCTCGCACGCGAGGGCGCCGCGGCCGTGTGCGTGGCCTCCCAGGCCGGGCACTTCGTCGGGCGCGGGATGAGCCCGGAGACGCGCGCGGTGATCGACGACCCGCTCGCACCCGACTTCCTGGCGCGCCTCGAGGCCGCCGCGGGCCCCGTCGCGACGGGCGCCTCCGGCGCCTACGGGCTCTCCAAGTGGGGCGTCCAGCGCCTCGTCGTGGCGCAGGCGCCGGCCTGGGGCCGGCGCGGCGCGCGGCTCGTGTCCGTCTCGCCGGGCATCGTCGACACCGGGATGGGGCGGAGCGAGCTCGAGGCGAACCGCGACGCCATGAACACGATCATGGAGAAGACGCCGGTCGGGCGGCGTATGGGTCGGCCCGAGGAGCTCGCCGCGGTGATCGCGTTCCTCTGCTCCGATGCCGCCTCCTTCGTCACGGGCGTCGACTGGCTCGTCGACGGCGGCAGCACGAACCAGGTGGCAGGCGCGCTCCCGTAGCCTGGCGGGCGCGCTGCCGTCGCGCGGCGGGCGTCGCTCCGGGGGGGCTAGCCGGTGCGCCGCGCCGAACGACGGCGGGGCGCCACGATGCCGTGCAGGATCACGAGGGCCAGGAGCGACATGCCGCCCGACGCGAGGAAGGCGGCGCGGTAGTCGAGCCCGCTCACGATCAGCCCGAAGGTCGGGCCGATCAGGGCGTTCGCGACGTCGAAGAAGCCGGTGTAGGTCGCCATCGCGGCGCCGCGTTCGCCGGGCGGTACGCCGTCGACGGCCACGGCGAGGAACGAGGGCGACTGGAGCGAGAGGCCGCCCGCCAGCAGCATCGCGCCCGCGAACACCCCGGCCGGCGTCGCCCAGAAGGCGACCACGAGCGTTGCGATGGCGGTCAGGGCGAGCGCCGAGGAGCCGGCGCGGATCGGTCCCACCACGTCGGGGACCCGTCCGAGCAGCAGCCGTGCCGCGACGATCGTGATGGACGCGACCAGGAACACGGGCCCGACGTCCGAGAGCCCCACCTCGCGCGAGTAGAGCGGGACGAACATCATGAAGCCGTTGAAGGCAAAGACCCCGAACAGGCTGACCGCGCCCGGCCAGACCGCGTTCGGATGGATCAGGGGCGCCGGGGTCACGACGGGTGGGCGTGGCCGATGGCGCAGTCGCAGGGCGACGCCGCCGCCCACGGCGGTCGCGGCGGCGAGGACGAGCCAGACCTGGCCGTAGGTCAGGAAGCCGAGCAGCGCCTCGCCGCCCATCGGGCCGAGGCCCATGCCGACGTGGAACGAGATCAGCACGTAGCTCGCGGCCTCGCTGCGACGCTCGTCGGGGGCGAGCTCGATCGAGAGCAGGGTGGCGCCCGTCACGACGGCCGCGGCGCCCGCGCCCAGGAAGAGACGCGAGACGATCGCGCCCGCGATGGACGGGAAGGCGGTGAGCAGCGTGAGGGAGACCGTCGCGAAGCCTGCGCCGAGCACGATGAGGCGGCGCGCGCCGCGACGGTCCGCGAGACGCCCGAACCACGGGCGGGTCACGAGCGCCGAGATCGCCATCGATCCCATCACGATTCCGGCCGTGAGCTCGCTGCCGGCGAGCGCGTCGACCACGAAGCGGGGCAGCAGTGCGTTCAGCGCGCCCGTGCCCAGGAAGAACACGCTCGCCGCGACCATCAGGACCCAGAACTCGGCCGTGAGCAGCGGAGGCCGTCCGGGTCGGGCTCCGGCCAGGGCTAGATCCCGAGCAGCGTGGCGTAGCGATCGCGGTGGAACGCCTGGTTCCCGAAGGTCGCCTCGAGCGCGCGCGCCCGCTTGAGGTAGAGACCCGCGTCGAACTCGTCGGTCATGCCGATGCCGCCGTGCATCTGGATCAGCTCGTTGGACATGTGATGCAGGAAGTCGCCGGCCTTCGCCTTCGAGAGCGAGCAGAGCGGTGCGGCGTCCTCGCTGCCCGCATCGAGGGCCTGGAGCGCCGCCTCGACGCACGAGCGCGCCATCTCCATCTCGGTGAAGAGGCCGGCGGCCCGGTGGCCGAGCGCCTGGAAGCCGCCGATCACGGAGCCGAACTGGACGCGGTTCTTCAGGTAGTCGAGGGTCATGTCGAACGACTGCGCGGCGACGCCGAGCATCTCGGCGCCGAGGCCGGCGCGCCCGCGGTCCAGGATCGCATCGAGCAGACGACCGCCCTCGTCTTCGACGCCGAGCAGCGCCGCCCTCGGCAGCTCGACGCCTTCGAAGCGCAGGTTCGCGTAGCCCCGGCTGTCGGCCGTCGCGAGGCGCTGGCGGCCGAGCCCGCGGGCGTCGCCCTCGACCAGGAACAGGCTGATGCCGCTCGCGTCGCCGGGCGCGCCGCCGGTGCGTGCGGCGACCACGAAGGCGTCGGCGGCCACGCCTTCGAGCACGTGCCCCTTGCGGCCCCGCAGCCGGAACCCGCCGGCGGTCTTCTCGGCGGCGAGTCCCGTTCGGAGCGGCGCATGGCGCGGCCCCTCATCCACCGCCAGCGTGACGACGGCGCTCCCTTCGGCGATGCGGGGCAGCCAGGCCTGCTTCTGCGCCTCGTCCCCGCCGAGCACGAGCGCGCTGGCACCGACCAGGCCGGAGGCCAGCAGCGGCGAGGCCGTGAGCTGCCGGCCGAGCTCCTCGAGCACGACGCCCATGGTGAGGAAGCCGAGGTCGACGCCCCCATACGCCTCGGGGATCACGATCCCGGCCCAGCCCATCTCGCCGATCGCCGCCCAGGTGCCCTTGTCGAAGCCGCGCTCGTTTCCGCTGTCCCGCATCTCGCGGAACTTCGCGACCGGGGCCTCGTCGCGGGCCCACGCCTTCGCCTGCTCCTTGAGGAGCGTCTGCTCTTCGCTCAGTGCTGCCACGTCGTTCCTCTCCCGGGCTCAGCCGCGCTGCGTGGTCTCGGGCAGGCCGAGGATGTTCTTCGCGATGATGTTGTTCTGGATCTCGAAGGAGCCGCCGTAGATCGACATGGCCTTGCCGGTCAGCCAGCCGCGCACGGCTTCGAGCTCGTGGTCGGCGTAGCCCTCTCCGTCCCAGCCGAGGCCCTGGTGGCCCAGCAGCTCGATCAGCAGCTCCGCCCGCTGCTGCGCCACGGTCGAGGCGGCGTTCTTGAGGATCGAGGCCGCTGCGCCCACCTGGTGGTTGCCGCGCGCCTCCGCGGTCACGCGCGCGATCGTGAGCGCGTGCGCCCGGGCGCTCATCAGGTGGTCGGTGAGGCGCGCCCGCAGGTCCGCGTCCGCGAGGCGGCCCTCCGCGTCGACGCCCACGTACTCCTTCGCGACGTCGCGGATCGACCGGCGCCGCCCGCCGCCCATGCCCGAGGTCGCGCCCGTCTGGCTCTGGCGCTCGTGCTGGAGCAGGCGCTTGCCGACCGTCCAGCCGCCGTTCAGCGGGCCCAAGAGCTCGTCCTTCGGAGTGCGCGCGTCGTTGAAGAACGTCTCGCAGAAGGGCGAGGCGCCGCCGATCAGACGGATCGGCCGTGTCTCGATCCCGGGCTGGTGCATGTCGATCATCAGGAAGCTGATGCCGTCGCGCTTCGGGGCGTCGGGGTCGGTGCGCACGAGCACGCCACACCAGTCCGCGATGTCGGCGCCCGAGGTCCAGGTCTTCTGCCCGTTCACGACCCAGTGGTCGCCGCGGTCCTCGGCGCGGGTCTGCAGCGACGCCAGGTCCGATCCCGCGTTCGGCTCCGAGTAGCCGAGCGCCCAGAACACCTCGCCGCGGCAGATCTTCGGGATGTGGCGCTGCTTCTGCTCCTCGCTGCCGTACTCGAGGAGGGTCGGCCCGACCATGGTGATGCCCATGCCCGTGGTGCGGATCAGGGGGTTGAAGGCGCCGATGCGGTCCAGCTCCTGGTTCAGCACCTGCGCTGCGAGCTGGCTGAGCCCGCCCCCGCCGTACTCCGCCGGCCAGGTCGGGGTGCCCCAGCCCCTGGCGCCGAGGCGCCGGGCCCACTCGATGGCGTCCGTCTCCGCCGCGGCGATGGACTCGCCCCCCATGAGCGCCGCGGCACGGCCCGCCAGCGAGGGCGGGAAGCTCTCCTCGAGCCACGCGCGCGCCTCGGCGCGGAACGCCTCGAGCGCCGGATCGGTCTCCGCCATGTCGTTCCCTCCTCGTCAGCTCCGGTGGTTCCACCACGCCAGGTCCGAGAATGCCCGCAGGTCGATCTCGTGCGTCCAGGCCGAGCGGTGCTGCTGGGCCAGGTGGAAGTAGGTGTTGGCGATCTCGGCCGGCAGCAGCAGGCCGTCGTGCTCCTTGCCGCGCGACTCGCGCAGCTGCTCGAAGCGCTCCGGGCCGAGCATCTTCCCGAGCGTGTCGGGGGCGTCGACGGCGCCGTCGATCAGGACGTGGACGACGTGGATGCCCTTCGGCGCGAGCTCGGCGTTCAACGTCTGACACAGCATGCGGCGGCCGCCCATCGCGGCCGCGTGCGAGTGCTGGCCGGCGTTCCCGCGCACGGCAGCGGTCGCCGAGGTGACCAGGAGGGTCCCCTTGCCGCGCTGCTCCATGCGCGGGCATACGGCCGAGGCGAGACGGAAGAGGGCGAAGGTCGCGAGCCGCCAGCCGAGCTCGAAGGCCTTGTAGGAGGTGTCCGCGAGCGCGCGGCTCCCGATCTGCGCGCCCAGGTTGAAGACGACGACCTCGATCGGACCGATCTCCGCCTCGACGGCGGCCACGCGGTCTTCGATGACGTCGGGCTTCGCGGCGTCGAGCAGGAAGCCCGAGGCGGCGCCGCCGGCCTCGTGGATGCTCGCGACCAGCTTGTCCAGACCGGCCTGGTCGCTGCGCCGACACAGGACGGCGTGGTAGCCCTCCTCTGCGAAGCGCTTGCCGACGTGCCCGCCGATGCCCGCACCGGCGCCGATCACCAGACAGACGGGTTTCATGGGGGGCGGCCTCCTCGTTCCCTTGGGCCCCGAATCATGGCACATTCCATGCCAGAACAGCCGCCCCGCGGCGCGGCCTCGAGACCTCTCGAGCGCTTCCACCATGGAGAAGGAACATGTTGAAGCTTCACTTCGCCCCGAACTCGCGGGCGGTCCGCATCCTCTGGCTGCTCGAGGAGCTCGGGCTCCCCTACGAGCTCAACCAGATGGCGTTCCACCCGAAGGACCTCAAGTCCGACGCGCATCGGGCCCGGCATCCGCTCGGGCGCGTGCCCGTCCTCGAAGAGGGCGACCTGCTCCTCTGGGAGAGCGGCGCGATCACGGAGTACATCCTGGAGCGCCACAAGAACGGCGGCCTCAAGCCGCCGGTCGATTCGCCGGAGTGGCCCCGCTACCAGCAGTGGTTCCACTACTGCGAGGGCATGGTGATGCCGCCCGTGAACACCATCGTGGTGCAGACGATTTTGCTGCCGCCCGACCGGCGGGATGCGACGGTGCTGGCCCAGGCGAAGAAGCTGCTGACGCGCTCCTGGGCCCCCGTCGACGAGGCCCTGTCGGGAAGGGACTACCTGATCGGCGACTTCTCGGCGGCGGACATCATGCTGGGCCACGCCGCGGTCATGAGCAATCGCCTCGGCTGCGTCACGGACGAGATGAAGAACCTGAAGGCCTACGTGGCCCGGATCGAGGCGCGGCCGGCCTTCCAGAAGGCGGACTCCGTCGGGAAGTAGGCGGCAGGGCGTGCGCGGGCTTCGCGTGACGTGGCTGCGATCGCTGCTGGGCGCGGGAGCGATCGCGCTCGCCGCGGTCGCCGTCCGCGCCGACGGGCCGCTCCTGGCCGAGCGACAGGCGCGCCTCTTCCAGCAGGCCTGCGCGCACTGTCATCTGCGTCCGGGCCTGGGGGTGCCCGTGTTGGGCGACGCGGCCGCCTGGGAGGAGCGGCGCGCCCGGGGCCTCGAGACGCTGCTCGCGAACACGGTGCTCGGCGTGGGCGACATGCCGCCGCTCGGAACCTGCGGGGCCTGCACGGAGGACGACCTGCGCCGGCTGGTCGCGTTCCTGGCCGGCCTTCCGCTGCCCGGCGCAACGGGCGCGCCGTGAAGCGCGGCGTCACGCGGCGCGCCTTCGTGCGCGGGAGCCTCGCGGCGGCCGCGGCCGGGCTCGCGCCCGGCTGCCGGACGACGACCACGGGGGCGGCCGTCGAGGTCGCGGCGCCCTTCACACCCGGGCAACCGCTGCCCTGGCGCAACTGGGCCGGGAACCAGGCCTGCCGTCCGGCCGCGCGGGCCGCACCGGCGAGCGAGGAAGCCATGCTCGCCTTCCTGGCGCGCGGGGAGGGGGCGCTCCGCCCGGTCGGCTCGGGGCACTCCTTCAGCGCGCTCGTGCCGAGCGACGGTACGCTGGTCGCGTCGGATCTCCTGAGCGGCCTCATCGCCAGCGACGACGAGCGGCTCCAGGCCGACGTCTGGGCCGGGACCCGGCTCCACCAGCTGGGGCCGCTCCTCCAGGCGCACGGTCAGGCCCTCCCGAACCTGCCGGACATGGCGTACCCGACGCTCGGCGGCGCGCTCGCGACCTCGACGCACGGCACGGGCCCACGCTTCGGATCGCTCTCGACGATGGTCGAGGCCCTGGTGCTGGCCACGCCCTCCGGCGAGCGCCTCGAGTGCAGCCGCGCGCAGAACGCCGAGGTCTTCCAGGCGGCGCGCTGCTCGCTCGGCGCGCTCGGCGTCGTGACGCGCGTGCGGCTCCAGAGCCAGCGCGCCTTCCGTCTGGTCGAGACGGCGCGCTTCGAAGCGCTCGAGGCCGTGCTCGAGGACGTCGAGCGGCGCCGCGAGGCGCATCGGCACTTCGAGCTCTTCGCGTTCCCGCACGCGTCGCTGGCGCAGGTCGTCGAGACGGATGAAGACGACGGGAGCGCAACGCCCGAGGGCGAGGAGGATCCGGCGGCGGTCTATCTGCTGCGCGACGTCTACCGCGCGGTCGGCGGGCTCCGCGGGCTCGGCGGCTTCCTCTACGACCGGACGCTCCGGCTGGCCAGCGGGGCGGCGGAGACCCGCCGCGTCGGGCCGTCCTTCGAGGTGCTCACGCACGCCCGCATCGCCCGCTTCCGCGAGATGGAGTACACCGTCCCTGCCGACGCGGGCCCCGCCTGCCTCCGCGAGGTCCTGGCCACGATCCGCGAGCGCGACATCCCGGTGGTGTTTCCACTCGAGTACCGGTACGTGAAGGGCGACGACGTGTGGCTCAGCATGTTCCACGGCCGCGACGGCTGCTCGATCTCGGTCCACCAGTACGCCGACGAGGATCACCGGCCGGTCTTCGCGGCGATCGAGCCGATCTTCTGGAAGTACGACGGGCGACCGCACTGGGGCAAGCTGCACTCGCTGGACGCGACCCGGCTCGCGGCGCTGTATCCCCGCTGGCAGGATTTCCGGGAGGTACGCCGGGCGCTCGATCCCGGCGGCCGGCTCCTGAACGCGCACCTCCACTCGGTGCTGGGGGCTTGAGATGGCACGGGTCGGGCGTCGCGCCTTCCTGATCGGAGGGGCCGGGCTGTTGGCCGGGGCCGTGCTCGCGAAGCCGCGCGATCGCGGTGGCCCGTATCCCCCGTACTTCGAGAAGCTGAACGCGGCGCTCCGCCGCGAGGGCATCGCGCGGCCTGTGATGGTGGTCGACCTCGACCGGGTCGACCGCAACCTGGCGCGCGTCCGGAGCGGGATCTCCGAGGGCGCGACCTATCGCGTCGTGATGAAGTCCCTTCCGAGCCTGCCGCTGCTCGAATACGTCGCGCAGGCCGCGGGCACGCGCGCCGTGATGGGCTTCCACCAGCCCTTCCTGAACGCCCTGGTCGAGCGGCGGCCCGACGTCGAGCTGCTGCTCGGGAAGCCCATGCCCGTGGCCGCGGCGCACGCCTTCTACCGCGCGTTGCACGGTCCGTTCGATCGGATCCAGTGGCTGATCGATACGCCGGAGCGACTCGCGCAGTATCGGGAGCTCGCACGGGGGCTCCGCACCCGCCTTCGCGTCAGCCTCGAGATCGACGTCGGGCTGCATCGCGGGGGCTTCCAGCCCGGCGCCGCCTTCGTCGCCGCGCTGCGCAGCCTGGCCGCGGAGGCGGAGCACCTCGAGCTGGCGGGCTTCATGGGCTACGACGCCCACATCGGAAAGCTCCCGGGCTTCCTCGGGGACCGGGCGTTCCGCGCGGCGCGCGGGCGCTACCAGGCGTTCGTGGACCTGGCGCGGCAGGCCGAGACCGCCGCGCTCGAGCGGGCGCTCACCTTCAACGCCGCCGGCAGCCTGACCTATCGGCGCTACTACGGCGACCCGTTGGTGAACGACATCTCCGCGGGCTCGTGCCTCGTGAAGCCCGCCGACTTCGATACGCCCCACCTCGCGGACCACGAGCCGGCCTCGTTCATCGCGACGCCCATCCTGAAGCGGGAGGCGGGGACGCCGTTCCCGGGGGTCGAGTGGCTGTCCCCGCTCGCGCGCGCCTGGGACCCGAACGTCGCCCAGACCTACTTCCTCTACGGCGGCTATTGGAAGGCGGTTCACGAGGCGCCGCCGGGGCTCCAGACCAACGCCTTCTACGGGCGCAGCACGAACCAGGACCTCGCGAACGCGTCCACGACCGTCACCGTCGACGTCGACGACTTCGCCTTCCTGCGCCCGACGCAGAGCGAGTCCGTCTTCCTCCAGTTCGGCGATCTCGTGGTGACGCGGAGTGGCGCGCTGGTGGATCGCTGGCCCGTGCTGCGGGAGTCGGACGGAGCTCCGAGCCCGCCCGCCGCGTGACGGAGGCCGACGCCGGGCGCCCGGCGACGCCGGTGCGGCCGCTCGCCGTGGCGCTCGGGGCGGCGCTCGGCGCGTTGGCCGCGGCCTTCTCGTTCCAGCGCATCCGCAGCTTCGACTACTGGTGGCACCTCAGGACCGGCGAGCTCATCGCCGCGGAAGGTGCCGTCCCGAGGGTCGATCCCTTCTCCTTCAGCGTCGAGGGCGCCCGCTGGATCGACGTCCACTGGCTGCATCAGCTCGCGCTCCACGCCCAGTACGAGCTCGGCGGGCACGGCGCCGTGGTGTTCGGAGAGTTCGCCCTGGTGGCGATCGCGCTCGGCTGTCTCGCCCTCGCGATCCGGCGCTGGGACCGACCCGGGGTCGTGGTGTTCGCGCTCGCGCTCGGGCTCGTGACCCTGAGCGATCGGATCATGCCGCGGCCCGAGCTGCCCACCTTCGCCCTGCTGGCCGCCGAGCTCGCCCTGCTCGAGCGCTTCCGTCGGAAGCCGGACGCCGCAGTCTACGGGGTCGTCGGCCTGCAGTGGGTCTGGGCGAACCTGCACGGGCTCTTCGCGGTGGGCCTCGGCGTGGTGGCGATGGCCTTCGTCGGCGAGGCGCTCGACGCCGTGCGGGCCGGTCGGCTCGCGGCTGCGCGCCCCCGCCTGGCCCGGCTCGCGGCCGTGGGCGCGGGGTCGAGCGCCGTCACGCTGCTCAATCCGAACGGCCTCGACGCTGCGCTCTATCCGATCCAGCAGCTCTTCATGATCGGCTCGCCCGAGATGCGCGCCACGGTGGGCCTGAGCTCGGTCGAGCTCGGCACGCTGCTCGGGAACTGGCGCCTGCTCGACCGTTCGGTGCTCGGCGCGTTCGGCGCCTTGGCGCTGCTGAGCCTCCTTGCCCTCGGACTCAACTGGCGTCGTGCCCGCGCGTTCGACGTGTTGCTCCTCGCGGTGTTCGGCGCGCTGGGCGGGCTGGCGCTGCGCAACATCGCGCTGTTCGGCGTGGCGGCGCCCCTCGTGCTGGCCCGGAACGCCGCAGAGTGGCTGGATCCGCGGCGGGGGCTGGCGCCCCGGCTGGCCGGGCCGGCGGCGGCGTCGCTCGTCTGCCTGGTCCTCGGGCTGGCGCTCGCGGTCGGCAGCGGGCGCTGGGCGCTCTGGACGGCGAGCGTGCGCGAGCCCGGCTTCGGCATCATGGGACGGCTCTACCCGGTCGGCGCGACCGAGTGGATCGCTCGCGAGCTGCCGCCTGGGCCGATCTATCACCACATGGCGGACGGCGGCTACCTGATCTGGCGGCTCTACCCGACGTATCGGGTGCTCGCCGACGGTCGACTCGAGGTCTACGGCGACCGGATGGCCGCGCTGTCGGGCACCTCGCCGGCGGCGTTCCGGAAGCTCGACGGCGAGTACGCCTTCGGCATCGCTCTGCTCAGCTACAACCACTTCGACTTCGGCGACCTGCTGGCCATGCTCCACGCCAGTCGTGCCTGGCGACTCGCCTACGTGGACGACACCGCCGTCGTGTTCGTGCGGCGGCGCCCGGGCGCCGGGCCGCAACCCGACCTCGACACAGCGGCCCCGACGCTGTTCCCGGCCCTGGGCGACGAGCGCAGCATCGCCGACCTGCTGGCGCGCCAGGGACGCATGCGCTTCTACGGCGCCCTGGGCCGCAGCTACGAGCAGCGCCGCTACGAGGCCGACATCGTGCGCCGCTACCCCGCATTCGTGCGTTGATCGTGCACCGCTACCCCGCATTCGTGCGTTGATCGTGCACCGGTACCCTGCGTTCGTGCGTTGATCGGGCGCCGGTACCCCGCGTTCGTGCGTTGATCGGGCGCCGCGCGCCGCTCGCTCAGCGCGGGCCGGCGAGCCAGGCCCGGGCCTGGCCGGGGTCGGGGCAGAAGCGGAAGCGGTGGCCGCGGTTCGCTTCGCCGGCGAACTCCGCGAAGCGGGCGCCGTGCGCGTCGACCGCGGGGACCACCGCGGCCATGCGCAGGCTGTAGTTCACGAGCGCCTGCACGACCTCGCCGGCCATCCCGGTGCGAAGGTCGAAGAAGGCATCGGGGAGCGCCCCCTCCGCGAAGAGCAGGGAGCGGTGGCCGGCCTCGATGCAGGCGCGCACGGCGGCGACCGGGTCGAGCCCCGAGTCGGGCGTCACCTCGAACACCGTCTGCGCGTCGGGCCCGGCCATCCGGTGAACGGTAGCGCCGGCGCGGCCAGGAGCGGAAGCGGCGTCTAGCGTGCGCGGGGCGCGAGGGTCGCGGCGAGGAAGCGCGCTGCCGCGGCCGAGCGCTCGCGGATCGGAAAGTCGTCGAAGTGGGTGAAGCTGATCGAGAGCGACCCGAAGGTGCTGGCGAGCACGTCGGCGAGCGTCGCCAGCGGCACGTCGTCGCGCACCCTGCCGCGGGCGACGCCCTCGGCGAGGAAGCCCTCGAACGCGGCGTGGAAGCGGCGGTCGCTCTCGGCGCCGACCTCCGCGTAGGCGATGGTCTGGATGCGTCCGACCAGCTCGCGGCGGGTCGGGCTCAGCGCCAGGAAGCTCTCGGCCGCGCCTTCGAAGAGGGCGACCAGCAGCTCCCCGAGGTCGCCCGGCTGCTTCGCAAGCGCCTCGAGCCCCGCGGCCACCTCACCGACCGAGCGCACCGCGAGCTGCCGCAGCACGTCCTTCTTCTCCGGGAAGTGGTTGAAGAAGGTCCCGTAGGCGACGTCGGCCCGCTCGCAGATCTCGGTCACCTTCGTCTGCTCGTAGCCCTGGGCCTCGAACAGGGCCTCGGCGGCCAGGAGGATGCGGTCCTGGATCTCGAGGCGGCGGCGGTCTCGGCGGCTCGACATGGGGAGAAGTTATACTCGAATTCAAGAAAACAGTGTATTGATTCGTTGAACTGAGGTACAAACCCATCCCGGAGGGCCTGCGATGGATCGGTATCTCGTGATCTCCTCGGACGGGCACGCGGGTCTGCCGCCCGAGCGTTACCGCGACTACCTCGACCCGCAGTACCGCGAGGAGTTCGACCGCCAGCACGCGGCCCGCATGGCCATGCTCGACCAGGCGAGCGAGCGCCTCGAGATGGCGCAAGAGACGGCCAAGTGGGGCGAGGGCAAGCAGTACGGTCTGGCCGGAGCCTGGGACTCGGATCGGCGCAACGAGATCATCGACGCCGACGGCGTCGCCGCCGAGATCCTCTTCGTGGACGGGCTCACCGAGCGCAACTCGCCGCCGTTCGGCGGCGACCTCTCGCTCGCGGCGATGGGCGTCGACCCGGAGCTCCAGTGGGCGGGCGCGCGCTCGCACAATCGCTGGCTCGCGGAGTTCGTGTCGCTCGCGCCCGAGCGCCGTGTCGGCCTCGCGTTGGTGCCGCCGTTCTGGGGCGTCGACCCCGCGGTGCGCGAGATCGAGTGGGCCAAGGAGAACGGCCTCGGCGGCATCCTGCTGCCGCACATGTGGATGAATCACGATCCCTACCACCATCCCAAGTACGACCCGATCTGGGCGGCGTGCCAGGACACGGGCACCGTGATCCACTTCCACTCGGGCGCGGCGCCGATGCAGGAGTACTTCGGGATGGCGCTGTTCGGCCCGCAGCCGGGCGGCGAGGCGCCCGTCGAGCTGCCGGGGGGGCTCGGCATCTACGTGACCGAGGTGTGTTGGTGGCTGGTGCGGCCGCTCGTGTTCATGATCTGGGGCGGCGTCTTCGAACGCTTCCCGAAGCTCAAGGTGACCGTCACCGAGGGCACCTCGATCTGGGCGCCCGAGCTGCTGGCGCTGATGGACCACCGCTACGGCGACCACCACTTCTCGGCCAAGCTCGGCACGGGCTACAAGTCCCACCTCAAGATGAAGCCCTCGGAGTACTTCCACCGCAACATCATGATCGGGAGCTCGTGCATGCCGCGCCGCGAGGCGTTGATGCGCCACGAGATCGGCATCCACAACATCATGTGGGGCACCGACTACCCGCACCCCGAGGGCACCTGGCCGATCACGCGCAAGATGATGACCGAGACCTTCATGGGGCTGCCGGAGAAGGAGATCGAGGCCATGCTCGGCGGCAACGCCGCCGCGTGGTACGGCTTCGACCTCGAGAAGCTGAATCCCCTGGCGGCCCGCATCGGCCCCGAGCGCAGCTGGTTCCGGGAGGAGGGCGCCCGCTAGGGCGTCGCCTCGGAGATCGTTTTCCCTTTCAAGGAGAGCCACGATGAGCGAAGGCCCCAAGACCAACCCCGGCGACATCCTGGGCTGGCCGTTCCTGAAGATCGACTACCCGACCGACGCCGACGGCATTGCCCGGCTGCTGCCGCCCGGCATCGAGCCGAGCGACAGCGCGAACGTCCATCTCTCGATCTACAACTTCCCGGTGCCGGACGAGCCCGAGTACGGGGTCGTGATCAGTGTCGACGCGAGCTACCGCGGCCAGCAGGGCATCTACACCCTCGGCTACGCGATCGACCAGGAGTCGGCCGTCTTCATCAGCCGCGACATGAACGGCCAGCCGAAGTACCCGGCGGAGATCACCTACTACCGGCTCGGCGAGCGCGTCTCCGCCCGCGCCACGCACCAGCGCTACACGTTCCTCGAGTTCGAGGGCAAGACCACGGGCGTGCTGCCCAACCCCGAGCCCTACATGGAGTACGAGTGGTGGGTGAAGGTCTCGCGCGCCGTGGGGGGCGCGGAGAAGGCCTACGACTTCCCGCCCCACGTCGTGAAGGTGGCCACCCAGTACAAGACCTTCTTCCAGGAGAAGGTCGAGGGGGAGCTGCGGCTGCGCGAGAGCCCCTGGGACCCGATCGCCACCCTGCTGCCCCAGCGCGGAGACCTCTCGGCGAAGCTCCAGACGGCGATGCCCACCAGCCGCGAGATCACGCTCGAGGGCGCGCTCGACCCGGATGCGTTCTGGCCGCACGTGGACACCATCAGCGGCTCGCGCTGGCCGGGTCACATGGGGGGGCCGAAGAAGGCCGCCTAATCCTGCGACCCGCTCGCATCGAGCTCGATGACGACCAGGGTGCCCGCCCAACGCGGCGCGGTCGGGCGCAGGCGCTCGAAGACCGAGTCGCGCAGGGCCGGGTCCGCGCGTTCGGCGCGGACGTGGCCCGAGAGGGTCTCTCCCCGGATCAGCACGCTGCCGGGGCCACCCCCGTCCCGGAGCTCGCGCCACCACGGGAAGTCGGCCGCGGCGTACACGGTGTCCCCGTCCCGCAGGTAGTTCACGGGAATGGCCTTGCCGGAGGGCAGGGTCAGCAGCATCACCTTCTTCGCGCGCTCGCCGTCCGGGTGCTCGCGCAGCTCCCGGATCACGCGCGGATTCGTGACCCGGGTGTAGACGCAGGCGCTGCCCGCGAGCAGGACGCCGACGCAGGCGAGCGCCAGCGCGAGCCACTTTCCCATTCGGCGCATCCTATCGTGTCGCCCCGGTGCGCGGCCGTGCGCCGGGTGCGATCGGGCTCGTTCCGGCTCGATCAGACGGGCACGCTTCGCAGCGCCGAGCCGGGTCGTCGTGGGCCGCCGATCCAGAGTGCGGTCAGCGTGGAGGCGGCGGCGAGGGCCGCGCCCGCGGCGAAGGTGCCCGCGAACACGCGCGGCTCCGCGACGCCCCCGTAGAGGATGGTGAGCGCGGCGATCCCGAACGAGGCGCCGCCCTGGCCCGCGAGCCGATTCGATGCGGCGGCCACCCCGAGCTGGGAGAGGGGCACCGAGCGCGCGATGGCCGACGTGATCGACGGCTGGCTGAGTCCGTGCCCCGCGCCCTGTCCCATCAGGCCGGCGCCGAAGACGAGCAGGTCGCCGACGTAGGCGCCCCAGGCGATCGCGAGCAGGGAGACGGTCATCACGGCGCCGCCGATCGCCGACGCGGCCCGCTCGCCGCGACGCTCGCCCAGGATTCCGCCGAGCGGCGACGCCAGCGTGAGCGAGGCCGTCCGCACCACCATCAGCAGCGCCGCCTGCGTGATGGAGAAGGCGAAGGTCTCGTAGAGCAGCAGCGGCGCGATGACGAAGGCGCCCATGTAGGCCGCCGAGTTGAAGGCGTTCGTGGCCAGGGTGGCGGAGAAGCTCCGGTCCCGGAACAGGGCGAGGGGCAGCAGCGGGTCACGGACCCGCGCCTCGATGCGCACGAACGCGAAGAGGCCCAGCGCGCCGACCCCGAGCGCGGCGGGGAGCCAGGGCGAGTCGAGGCCGAGCTCCCGGACGCCGCCGAGCGCCGCCATGAGGCCGCCCACGCCGACCGCCAGAGCCAGCGCGCCCAACACGTCGAAGCGCACCCGAAGCCGAGGGGTCTCGCGCAGCACCGCGAAGGCGATCGCCAGCGCGGCGGCACTCATGCCCGCCTGCAACAGGAAGACGATGCGCCAGCCAACCCAGTCGACGAGCGGCCCCCCCAGGATCAGGCCGAGGGCCGGTGCCCCGGCCGCCGTCATCGACCACCAGCCCATGGCGCGAACGCGACCGCCCTCCGGGTTGACCGAGAAGAGAAGCGCGATCGCGGTCGGCTGCGTGGCGCCCCCGAGGATGGCGGCTACCGAGCGGAGCGCGATCAGGGAGAACGCGTCCCAGGCGAGCGCGGTGAGGGCGGCCACGAGCGTGGCCCCGGCGAAGCCCCACAGGAACACGCGGCGGTGGCCATGGAGGTCCCCGAGCTTGCCGACGAGCGGAAAGGTGACTGCCGAGAGCAGCATGGGGGCCGTCACCACCCAGGCGACCGTCGTCTCACGCGCGCCGAACTCCTGGGCGATGGGCGCGAGCGAGACGGCCAGGATCGTGAACGGAAAGCTCGTGGCGAACATCCCGGCCAGGACCGCGAAGAGGACCCAGCCCGGGTAGCGTCCCGAGGCGTCGAGCCGGGCGAGCCAGCCCTGTCGGGCGCTCATGCGGTCGGTGCCCGCGGCGCGCGGTGTCTCAAAGCGGAGGCGGCTCGAGCTGGCCCTCCGACTTCGCGACGACGGTCGCGACCACGGTGTCGCCGGTCACGTTCACGGTGGTGCGCAGCATGTCGAGCGGACGGTCGACCGCGAGGATCAACGCGATCCCCTCCGCCGGGACGTCGACGGCCTGGAGGATGATGATCAGCATCACCACGCCGGCGCCCGGCACGGCGGCGGTGCCGATCGACGCGAGCAGCGCCGTCAGGACGATGGTGAGCTGCTGCGCGTAGCCGAGCTCCATCGCGTAGGTCTGCGCGATGAAGACGGCTGCGACGGACTGATAGAGCGCCGTCCCGTCCATGTTGATGGTCGCGCCGAGCGGAAGCACGAAGGAGCTGACCTCCTCGGAGACGCCGAGACGCGTCTGGCACTGCTTCATCGTGACGGGCAGGGTGGCGCCGCTCGAGCTGGTGGAAAAGCCCAGCACCTGGGCAGGCGCGATCGCGCGCATGTAGTCGCGCAGGCGGAACGGCGTGAGCGTCCGCACCAGGCTCGAGTAGACCAGCAGGACGTGGAGCGCGAGGCCGAGGACCACGGCCAGGAAGTAGACGCTGAGCCCGCGCAGCAGCTGGAAGACCTCGCCCGGGTTGTCGCGCGCCAGGGTCGTGATGGCGTCGACGATCAGCGCGAACACGCCGATCGGCGCGATCCACATGATCCCCTCGACCAGGCGGATGATGATGTCCATCAGCGCATCGACGGTGTCGAGGAACGGCTTCGACTTCTCGCGGGGCACCTGGATGGCGGCCAGGCCGATCAGCAGCGCCGCGAACACCATCTGGAGCATGTTCCGGTTGTCGGAGGCCGCACCGAAGAAGTTGTCGGGCACCGCGTCGACCAGCGGCTGGAGCGGGCTCTGTTGGCGCACCGTCCGCGCGACCTCGCCCCGCGCGTCCGCCTCTCCGCGATAGCTCTCCATCAGGGTCTCGCGCATCGAGGCGGGAATCTGCTTGCCCGGCTGAACCAGGTTCACGACGCCGAGCCCGATCACGATCGCCACGGCGGTGGTCGCCAGGTAGATCCCGATCGTCTTGCCGCCCATGCTGGAGAGGCGACGCAGGTCGGACAACGACGCCACGCCCACGATGAGGGACGTCAGCACCAGGGGCACGGCGACGAACTTGAGGAGGTTGATGAAGATCGTGCCGAACGGGGAGACCCAGCGTTTGGACCCCTCCGTCCAGCCGAGCTGGACGCCGACGACGCCGAACACGACGCCCAGCGCGAGCGCGACGAGGATCTGCCAGTGAAGCTGGCGGTACCAACGCACGCCCCCGGCGCTCACACCGCGATCAGCAGGCGCAGCCGGTTCCCGACCCGCTCGGCGTGGTCCGCGAGGTCGGCCACCCAGCCCAGCAGCTCCCACCAGAAGTAGGTCGCCACGCCGAGCTCGGCTTCGGCCGCGAAGAGCTGGCGGACGGTCCGGTCCTGGAGCTGGTCCGTGTCGCTTTCGAGGCGGTTGAGCTCGTCGATCATCTGCTCGACGCGGGCCGCCCCGCGGCCCTGGAAACCCGTCTCGACCAGCTCGTCGAGCTCGTTGACGATGCGCTCCGCCTGCTCGCAGGCCGCGATGGAGCGGCGCACCAGCTCGAGGGTCGAATCCCGCAGCGCCGCCGGGAGCACCATCGACCGCTGGTCCACCAGCTCGGCGATGTCCTGCGCCGTATCCGCGATCGAGTCCTGGCTGTGCAGGATCTCGAGCATGTCCCGGCGCTCGAAGGCCATGAACAGGCGCTTCGGGAGGTGCCCGCGGATCTCGTTCTTGATGCGGTCGGCCTCGTGCTCGAGATCGTCGACCCGCTTGCGGAGCGCCGGGATGCGGGCGGTGTCGCCCGCCACCATCGCTTCGAAGAGCGGCAACACCTCGCGCGCACAGGCGACCGCCGTCGCCATGTGCTGCTGCATGGGGCGAACCGGGGAACGGCCGAAGAGATCCTGGATCAGCGACATGGCTGACTCCCCCTACGGTCCGAAGAGACCCTTGAAGAAGAAGTAGAAGAAGATGGCGAGGCCGGCACCCGTCGGCAGCGTGGCCAGCCAGGAGATCAGGATGCGGCCGACCACCCGGAGATCGAGCGCGCCGATGCCGCGCGCGAGGCCGACGCCGAGTACCGAGCCGACCAGCGTGTGGGTGGTCGAGACGGGGATGCCCAGCCGCGAGGCGAGGACGATGGTGGTCGCGGCGGCCAGCTCCGCCGCGAAGCCGCGGCTCGGCGTGAGCTCGGTGATCTTCCGGCCGATGGTCTCCATCACCCGGTAGCCGTACGTGGCCAGGCCCAGCACGATGCCGAGGCCTCCAACGGCCAGCATCCAGGGCGCGAGGGGCGCCTTGCCCTCGAGCGAGCCCGTGGCGACGGTATTCGCCACGGCGGCGAGCGGCCCGATCGCGTTCGCCACGTCGTTCGAGCCGTGCGCGAAGGCCACCGCGCAGGCCGTCAGGATCTGCAGCACGGCGAACAGGCGCTCGACCCCGGCGAAGCGAGAGCCGCTCGTGTCCGCATCCTTGCCGAGCCGCACGTGGCGCAGGAAGAAGTATCCGATCCCGGCGCCGACCAGGCCGAGCGCGAAGGAGAGCGCCACCGAGGTGCCGAAGCCGAAGTCGAGATTGAGGTTCGACAGGCCCTTGAAGAGCGTGACCAGCCCCAGCACGAAGAACACCCAGAAGAAGAAGAGGGGCCCCCAACGCCGTGCCTGGGCCACCGGGTCGTCGGTGTCGAGGATGATGCGCCGGGTCAGCACGAAGATGCCGAAGGCCAGCATGCCGCCCACCACGGGGGAGGTGACCCAGGAGAGCACGATCTGCGCGATCTTGGGCCAGTGGACGGCGCCTTCGCCGCCCACGACCAGGCCCACGCCGACGATCGCACCCACGATCGAATGGGTGGTGGAGACCGGCCAGCCGAAGCGAGTCGCGATCATCAGCCAGGTCCCGGCGGAGGCGAGCGCCGCGAGCATGCCATAGGCGAAGAGATGCTCGGAGCCGACGAAGGGCGTCGGGTCCACGATGCCCTTCCGGATCGTGTCGGTGACGTGGCCCCCGACCAGGAAGGCGCCCGCGAACTCGAGCACTGCCGCCACCAGGATCGCCTGGCGCAGCGTGAGGGCGCCCGACCCCACGCTCGTGCCCATCGCGTTGGCGACGTCGTTGGCCCCGATGGCCCAGGCCATGTAGAGCGCCAGCGCGGCTGCCAACACCAGAAGGGTCGGCAGTCCCCAGAGCGTCTCGCCCATGCCTCTCCCCTGGCCTGCGCGAATAGCATCCTGGCCCCGTCGCGTCGAGCGCGACCGCAGCGGCCGGATCCGGGCTAGAGTCGATCGGACGCCGTCCCCGGCGCGCCCCGAGGAAACCCGCTGATGAATGCTCCCGGGCCGGCCCCGCGCGCGCCGCGCCGAGCGCGCATTCTCTTCGTGAGCGGCACCGTCGTGCTGCTGGCGGGGACGTTCGGCCTCTGCTTCTTCGCGCCGGAGCCCGAGCGCGTCGCGGCGGCGGGCGCCGATGCCACCGCCGTGCCGGTGCCCGTGCTGACCGTCGCGGCAGAAGCGCTCGAGCGCAGTGCGCGCTTCTCGGGCGTGGTCGAGGCGAAGCGGCGCGTGGAGCTGCTCTCGGAGACGAGTGGCCGCGTGCTGCGCCGTGGCGCCGAGGAGCTGGACCGGGTCGGGGCCGACCAGGTGCTGGTGGAGGTGGATCCGCTGCTCGCCGAGGTCGCCATCGAGCGAGCGGCTGCCGCGCTGGCGCGCGCCGAGAGTCAGCTCGCGCTGGCGCGCGACGAGCGCCGCCGCTGGGAGAGCCTCGCCACCAGCGACGTGGCCAGCGCCTCGCGCCGGGACCAGGCGGTGAGCGCCGAGCGGGTCGCCACGGCGAACGAGCGCGAGGCGCGCGCGAACCTGGCGCAGGCGCGCGACGAGTTCGCCAAGAAGACGATCCGGGCGCCGTTCGCCGGCGTGCTTCAGGCGTTCCCGGTCGAGGTCGGGGGCACGCTGCGGCCGGGTGATCGCGTGGCCGAGCTCCTGGACCTCGAGAGCGCGCGCATCGTGCTCGGCGTGGGCGACCGCGAGGTGGTGGGCCTGCGCGCCGGAGCCCCCGTCACCGTGGAGCTCGAGGCGTGGCCCGGTGAGGGCTTCGCGGGGACGGTCGCGCGGGTCGCCGCGGCGGCAGACCGCACGAGCCTCAAGTTCCCCGTCGAGATCGAGCTGCCCAACCCGGAGGGGCGGATCCTGCCCGGCATGGTGGCCCGCGTCGCGCTGACCCTGGCCGACGACCGGCCGCTGCGCGTCGTACCCCGCGACGCCGTGGTCGAGAGCTTCGGCGTCCGCTTCGTCTACGTGCTCAGCGAGGAGGACGGCGGCTGGGTCGCGCGGCGCCGCGCGGTCGAGCTGCGGGAGCTGGCCTTCCGTCCCGAGCTGCTCGAGCTCGTGGGTGGAGTGGCCGACGGCGAGCTCGTGGCGGCCGGTGGGACGCGCGAGCTCCGCGATGGCACCCGGGTGCGCATCACGAGGAGCGAAGCCCTCGCCACGACGGCGGAGGAGGAGGCCGGGTCGTGAGCCTGCCCGAGTTCTCGGTACGGCAGGTCGTCCTGGTCAACATCCTCTTCGTGCTGGTGATCGTGGCCGGGCTCTTCGCCTGGCTGCGCATTCCCGTCGAGGTGTTTCCGGACATCTCCTTCAACTCCGCGATCGTGCAGACCCTGTGGCCCGGCGCCTCCGCGGACGAGGTCGAGCGGCTCGTCACGACCAAGATCGAGGAGGAGATCCAGGACGTCGAGGGCATCAAGGATCTCACCAGCTACTCCTTCGCCGGTGCCTCCTCGATCGACATCGAGTGGGACGAGACGCTCTCCGCCAACGAGCAGGAGGCGTCACTCAACGAGCTGCGGGCGGCCATCGATCGCGTGAGCGACCTGCCGGAAGACGCGGAAGAGACGATCGTGCGCGAGCTCTCCGTCCACGAGGTGCGCCCGGCGTGCATGATCGCCGTGGCGGACGTCGGGGGCGTCGGGGAGCTGGCGATCCGCGAGGTCGCGCGCGACCTCGAAGATCGACTCGAGCGCCTGCCCGGGGTGCGCAAGGCCGTGCTGCGGGGCGACCGGGACCGCGAGCTTCGCGTGTACGTCGATCGCGCGCTCGCCGTCCAGTACGACCTCACGCTCCCCGAGATCAGCGCGGTGATCGCGCGCAACAACCAGAACATCCCGGCGGGCGTCTTCGCCGACGCCGCGAACTCCGAGATCACGGTGCGCGGCCTCGGCAACTTCCGTTCGCCGGCGGCGCTCGCCGCCACCGTGGTCAAGAAGGATCCCGAGGGGCGCCACCTGACGCTCGGGGAGATCGCCCGCGTCGAGGCGGGCTTCGAGCGTCGTCGCGTGCTCGGCCGCTACAACGGGAGCCCCGCCATCCAGATCGGCGTCGCCCAGCAGTCGGGGCAGGACGTGCGGACGCTGGTGGCGCGCGTGCGCGAGCTGGTCGACGCGCACCGGCCGCTGCTCCCGGCCGGCGTCGAGACGTCGCTCACCTGGGATTCCTCCTCCTACGTGGCTTCGCGCATGGAGCTGCTCCAGAGCAACCTGCTGCTGGGCGTCGTCGCCGTGATCGCGATCCTCTGGTTCACGGTCGGCTTCCGGAACGCGTTGCTCGCGATCATCGGCATTCCGTTCTCCTTCCTGTTCGCGTTCTACGTGTTCCCGTTCATGGGGATGACGCTGAACAGCCTCACGCTGATCGGCTTCATCATGGTCTCCGGGATGCTGGTCGACCACGCGATCATCATCGTCGAGAACATCTACCGGCACGTGGAGGAAGGCCTCGAGATCCGCGACGCGATCGTGACGGGGACCCGGCAGGTGATGTGGCCGGTGGTGGCCACGGTGGCGACGACGCTGGCGGCGTTCCTGCCCATGCTGCTGGTCTCCGGCACCTCGGGCGAGTTCTTCTCGCTGCTCCCGAAGGCGGTGATCGTGACCCTGCTGGGCTCGCTGATCGAGGCCCTCGTGATCCTGCCGGCCCACTACCTGGACTGGGGCAGTCGCCTGCCGGTGCGGGCCGCGGGCCGCGCGGAGCCGTGGAGCCGGCGGGTCCGGAGGCGGGTCGACGCCCTCCTGGAGCGGGCGCGGGAGCGCTACCTCGGCGCGCTCGCGGGGGTGCTGGGCCACCGGCTCGCCTTCCTCGGCATGTGCGTGGCCGCGCTCGGCTTCGCCATCGCCCTGACGCCGCACCTCGACGTGGACCTGTTCCGCTCGGACTTCAACCAGATGTTCGTTTCGATGGACGCGCCGGTGGATTCGGGCATCGAGCAGACCAGTGAGGCCATGGCGGCGCTCGACGCAGCGCTCACCGCGCTCGGCGACGAGATCGTCGACACCATGAGCTACGTCGGGATGAAGATGACGCCGGACAACGATGCTCGGGACGGCGTCAACTACGGCGTCTTCTACGTCCAGCTTCCCGACACCCCCGAGAACGTCGCCCACCCCGAGCGCATGCTCGAGCGCATCAAGCGCGAGGTGGAGGCGGTGGCCGCCGCCCGCCCCGACGTGACGGGGGTCTTTGCCTTCGCGCCGCGCAACGGCCCGCCGGTGGGAAGCCCCGTGGCGGTTCGCGTCCAGGCGGACGACTACGACCTCGCCAAGCGCGTGGCCGCCGAGCTCAAAGCCGAGCTCGCGACGATCCCCGGCGTCTACAACATCGAGGACAACATGCCGCTCGGGCCCCGGGAGCTGCGCGTGGAGCTCGACGAGCACCGCGCCTCGCTCCAGGGCCTCACCTTCCAGGACATCGGCGTGGCGCTGCGGGCGGCGAACGACGGCCTGGTGCCCTCCACCTTCAAGGACCCCGAGGCCGACGAGGACCTCGACATCCGGGTTTTGTTGCCCGAGCACCAGCGCCGCTCCATCGCCGACCTGCTCGATGTCGAGGTGCGCACGCCCACCGGCCACACCACGAAGCTCGGCGACGTCGCCAACATCCAGGTCGCGCGGGGCTACCAGTCTCTCTACCACTACGACGCGCAGCGCGCCGTCATCGTCTACGCCAAGGTGGACGGAGATCAGGCCACGTCCGTCTCGGTCAACTCCGAGCTCGCCGCGCGCTTCGCGGATGCATCGAGCCGCTGGCCGGGCGTGTCGCTGGTCTTCGGCGGCGAGTTTCAGGAAACCGAGCGCAGCCTCAGCGAGCTGCTCGGCACGCTGGTGTTCGCGTTGATCGCGATCTACGCGATCCTGGCCACGCAGTTCCGCTCCTACCTCCAACCCTTCGTGGTGATGAGCGTGATCGGCTTCGGATACATCGGGGTCGTGCTGGGCATGTTCGTGCTCGGCTACCCGCTCACGATGTACGTCTTCTACGCGATGATCGGCTTGGCGGGAATCGTGGTGAACGACTCGCTGGTGCTGATCGACTTCGTGAACCAGGAGCGGACGCGCGGGCGTCCGATCCGCGAGGCCGTGGACGCCGCGTGTCGGCTCCGCTTCCGTCCCATCCTCCTCACCACGCTCACCACCATCGCCGGTCTGCTGCCGATGGCGCTCGGGATCGGGGGGACGCATCCGGTCTACGGTCCCTTCGCGGCCGCCATCGTATTCGGGCTCGCCGTCGCGAGCGGGCTGACCCTGTTTACGGTGCCGGCACTCTACTTGACGCTCGAGCTGGCACGCGATCGGATACTCGGTGCACGCGCACGCGCCTGAGGGGGGCCGGCGCGGGGCGGCCGAGGCCGCCCCGCCGTCCCGTCAGCGCGAAAGCTCTCTCCGCATCACCACGGCCATGCCGGTGGCCGCGAGGGCGTTGCCGGCCAGCACGGCGCCGTGGCCGATCGCCTCCCCGAGGCCCGGGGCGAGGAGCGCGTTGCCGGCGAGGAACCCCGCCTCGAGACCCAGCGCGAGGCCGATCGCGAGGAGCGGCAGATCGGGCAGGGTGCGCAGCCGCTGCACCACGAACGTGGCGACCATGGCGAACCCCACGAAGAGGACACCATGGAGCAGCGAGAAGCTCGCCACCCGCGTCAGGTCGACCGGGCCGACCTGGCCGGGCGCGGCGCCTTCCAGCACCACGGCGGCGACCAGTGAGGGTGTCGCCAGCGCCTCGCCGCGCACGACGTCCACGGCCAGGAAGAACAGGGCCAGCAGCGAGGCCCCTACCGCCCCGGCGAACAAGCCGGCGGCGACGGTGTCGGCCCGGGGGGTTGCCAGGGGAATCGCAGTCGCTCGGGATCGAGAAGTCATCGGGTCCTCCTTGTACCGCTCATCTTAGGTCAAGATTTTTTATATACAAGATATATTTTCGCATCCCCTCGGGGGCCAGCCGGACTCGGCACGCCACCCCGGGCGCCCGGACGGGCACTCAGGAGCGGAGGCCTGTCCCGATGGAGATCTTCGGCACGCTCGGCCCGGCCCTGCTCACCGCGCCCAAGCTCGGCGCCCTGATCGACGCCGGCGTCACCATCTTCCGCATCAATGGCGCCCACTCGGACGGCGCCGGCACCACCCGCATGATCCACGAGGTGCGCCGCCTGGTCGGGGATCGGGCGCGGATCATGGTGGACCTGCCCACGAACAAGATCCGGGTGCGGAACCTCGGTGACCCGATCGTGTTCGGGCCCGGCGAGACGTTCGTGCTGCACGGCGAGCAGCTCAACTACCCGCCGCTCTGCAAGCTCGTGCAGGCCGGCGACGAGGTGATCGTCAACAACGGCATGAACCGTCTCGAGGTGACCCGCGCCGCGCCGGACGCGATCGAGTTCCGCGCCGACGCCAGCGGCCAGCTCGGCAACAACCGGGGCCTGATCTTCTCGCGGGATCTCCACGACCGCGACTTTCCCTACTTCTTCGAACGGGACCTCGAGCTCATCGATGTCATCAACACGCTCGAGGTCGACTTCGTGGGGCTCTCCTACGTGCGCTACGAGAGCGACAAGCAGGAGGCCCTGCGTCGGATCGGCAATCACGACTCGCTGATCTACAAGGTCGAGACGCGCTCGGCCTGGGAGAACCTCGAGACCCTGATCCACCCGGGCGAGAAGATCTCCATCGACCGCGGCGACCTCGCCGGCGAGATCGGCCTGCTGAACATCCCGCACGCGCAGGACCGCATCATCCGCTTCGCGCATCGCCACCGCGTCGAGGTGTACGTGGCGACCCAGTTCCTGGCGACGATGGAGCACTCGCCGATTCCGATGGTGAGCGAGGTGACCGGTCTCTACGAGATGATCAAGCTCGGCGTCTCCGGGATCCAGCTCTCCGAGGAGACCGCGGTCGGGCTCTATCCTGTCGAGGCGGTGCGTTGGGTGCGCGACATCGAGCGCCTGGTCGAGGCCGAAGGCTACCTGGCGAGCGCGCACCGCCACGCGAGCTGAGCGCGGCGGCGGGCTGGGACCGGCATGACCCTACCCGTCGAAGAGCTCGCACGCCTGCTGCTCGCGCTGACCCTGCTGCTCTCCGGCGCCCACGCCTGCGGGTACCTCTTCGCGCGGCTGCGTCAGCCCCGCGTGATCGGCGAAATCCTGGGCGGGCTGCTGCTCGGGCCGACCGTGCTCGGCGCGCTGCTTCCGGCCGCGCAGGCCTACGCCTTCCCGAGCGCGGGCCCGGTGCCGGCCATCCTGGACGCCTTCTACCAGCTGGGGCTGCTGCTGCTCATGTTCGGCGCAGGCGCGGAGCTGCAGTCGGCCTTCCAGCCGGGCGAGGGGCGGAGCGTCGGTGCGGTGACCGTCACCGGCATGCTCGCGCCGTTCGCCGTGGGCCTCGTCTTCGTCCACACCGTGGCCACCGACGATCTGATCGGCAGCGCCGGGCACCAGGGCGCCTTCGTTTTGGTCTTCTCGCTTGCGATCGCCGTGACGAGCATCCCCGTGATCTCGCGCATCATGGGCGACCTCGGCATTCTCGACACGCCCTTCGCTCGCATCGTCCTGGCCGTGGCCGTGATCGAGGACGTGATCGTCTACGTGATCCTGGCCATCGCCATCGGCCTGGTCGCGCCCGCCTCCGGCCACGGCTTCGGGCTGCAGCACGCGCTCGGACTCGAGCCCGGCTCGGGCGCGGCCGTCGCGTACCACGTCGTGGTGACGCTCGGCTTGCTGGCTCTCGCGCGCGGCCCCGGGCCGGCCGTCTACCGGGCGGTGCGCCGCCTGCGCCTCAACCTCGTGCGCCGCGGCAGCCTGATCGGCTTCCAGCTCGCCTTCCTGCTCGCGGTGACGCTGCTCGCGACTGCTCTCGGCGTCGTGCCGCTGTTCGGGGCCTTCCTGGCCGGCATTACGGTGGGCGCGTCGGGCCGCGACGGGGCGGCGGAAGCGCGCGAGACGATCCGGGCCTTCGCCCTGGCCTTCTTCGTGCCGATCTACTTCGCGATCGTGGGGCTGCGCCTCGACCTGCTGCACGCCTTCTCGCCGCTGTTCTTCGCGCTCTTCCTCGCGGTGGCGTGCGTGGCCAAGGCGGCGAGCGTCTGGGTGGGCGCGAAGCTCGCGGGCGAGAGCGAGCACGGCGCACGCAACCTGGCGGTGGCGCTGAACGCGCGCGGGGGCCCCGGCATCGTGCTGGCCTCGGTGGCCTTCGACAGCGCGATCATCAGCCAGGGTTTCTACGCCGTGCTGGTGATGCTGGCGATCGTCACGTCGCTGCTGGCGGGGAGCTGGCTGGAGCGCGTCGTGCGTTCGCAGTCGCCGTTGCGCTAGGCCGGCGTTCGGGCCTCGTAGCCGTAGCGGCGCGCGAGCCAGCCCGCCCAGCGCCAGAAGAGCGCCCGGTCGGCGGCGGGCAGGTGGTCCACCCAGCCGGCGTCGGCCCGCACCTGCACCTCGCGCAGCAGCCGCACCCGGTTCCCGCCCGGGGTGTGGCGGACCGGCGCCGGCTGGCGGATCGCCCGCTCGGCGGTGAGCAGGCCCGACAGGTCCTCCCCGAGGAAGGTCCCGATCCGCGCGAGGGCGGCCTCCGGGTCGGCTGCGAAGTCCTCGTAGCGCAGGCGCATGCGTCGCTCGGGCGGCAGGCAGCGGCTGACGTACGCGCTCTGGAGGTTCGCCGAGATCCAGTAGCGGGTGATCTGCGCCGTCGGAGCGGGCCGGAACGAGCGCCGCAGCTTCGCCTTGGCCGGGTTCCGGTGCGACCAGATCACGCCGCGGCCATCGCGGACGAGGTGCACGAGGTGGAGATCGATGCCCGGCGTCGAGGCGAGCGCCAAAGCTCGCCGCGGCGAGAGCGAGCTCTCCACGATCACCGGCTTGCCACCCACCTGCACCACCGCTTCGTAGAGCGCCCGGTTCCGTCGCAGGTAGTCGCGGAACGCCGCGCTCGGCCGGAGGCGGTTCGCGAGCAGGCGCGGCCAGGCGCTGCGCCCACCCTGGAAGCGAAGCATGCCGGCCACGTACGCCGCCACGTCGTCGTCGCCGACCCGCTCGGCCCAGACCTTGCGCACGTCATGCCAGAACGGACAGGCGGGGATGGCGACCCCGCACGCGCAGGGCCGGTCCGTGTCGGGGGCGGCCCAGGCGTTCGGGAGCTTCCAGGCTTCGCCCAGGCTCTCGATCCGGGGCTGGGCCCCGACCACCACGTCGATCACGGTCGATCCGACGTGGCCGGCGCCCATCAGGTAGAGGATCTTCATGGCGCCTCCTGCTTGTCGGACGGCGCCGGACCTGCTTGAGCGGCTGCCCGGGCGCGGTCGAAGGGCTGCCCGCACCCGCTCGAGCAGCGGCCCGGGCCCGTGCGAGGCGTGGCCCGCTATGTTCCCGGCCGCGCATGCGGCCCCTTCGCGATCTCCTCGGGCTCGTGCTCGTCCCGGCCGCGTTGCTAGCGGCGCTGCTCCTGCCCGACCACGCACGGGAGCTTCCCGTCGAGGACTACGAGGACGGGGGCACGCCCCTCTACCTGGATCGCGCCTACGTGAACCGGCAGCCGAGCGCCGCGCTGGATGGGCTCCGCGTGGTGCGTATCCCCCGCCACCTGCGCTTCGACGTGGTGCTGGAGATCGACGCGCCGGCCCGCGTGGTCCGCCTGCTGACCGAGAAGAACGACAACGCGGTCTTCTCGGGCTGGGATCCCCTGCCGGAGCTGGCCCTCCGCGTGGAGGGGCACTCCTGCGTGTTCACGCGCGCGGTCGATCGGCAGCTCGCGGCCGGCACGCACCGCCTCGCCCCCGGCGGGCCGGTGGCGGCGTCCCCGATCCTCGTGGCGGGCGACGCGAAGGTCCGGGCCGGCACCCTGCGCTCGTGGAACAAGCTCACGCCGGGCGCCGGGCCGCTCGACTTCGTGCTGCGGAACAAGCGGAAGCTGGCGGGGCTGGGCCTGCTCTACGCGGGGTGGGTGTGGGGGTACGGGCGGGTCGGGCGGAGGCGGGGAGAAGAAAGAGAAAAAGGGTAGGGCTTCGCCCGGTCTGTTCGTCGCTCGCTGCTTCGCAGCGGCTCAGCGCAGCGGCTCAGCTTCGCAGCGGCTCAGCGCAGCGGCTCTAGCGACAAGGTCCGACGTCGGGGTCCTCGCGGCTGATCCGCTTCCACTTGCCCTTGCACAGGCCGATCTCCTGGTCGTCGTTCACGAACATGCCGCGCCAGGAGAGCGCTCCCTTGACGGAGTCGGACCGCACCTTCCACTTGAAGGTCCGGAGCTCCCCGGCGTCGCCCGGGTTGCCGTCGTCCGTGCAGTCGAAGAGGGCGCCGACGCCCTTCACCGCGCCGCCCTCGGGCAGCGCGAAGCCCGCGAACAGGACGCCGTCCACCTCCATCTGGAGGGCCGCGGTGCCGGGGCCTGCCGCGTGGCTGATGGTGAGCGTGCTGACGCCCGGCTCCGGCGCGGTGATGGTCTTCGAGGAGAGCTTCTCCTTGACCTCACCGTTCTCGAGCTTGCACTTGAACTTGCCCTTCCAGGTGCCGGTCAGGTCCCCGGCGGCAGCCGGCGCGGCCAGGCTCGCGGCAACCGCCATGCAGAAGAGCCAGCGAGGGGGGTTTGCCATTAGGGGGTTCTCCGGATGGAACCCCTCGTTTCGGCCCTACTGGCGGGAGAGTTGAGCCCGCCCCGTCCTCAGAGCCCGTAGAGTCGGGTGGCCGTGTCCTGGAGCACCTTGGCCACGACCGGCTCCGGGGTCCCCGCCAGCACGCGCTCCGCGTACCGCTGCGGATGGGTGCCGGCGCTGGCCGGACCCGGGGCCTGGCAGGTGGGGTGCGGGTAGTCCGTCTCGAACAGGACGTTGTCGGGATAGAGCTCGAGCGCCTTCCCCACGCCGTCCTCCTCGAACCAGAAGCTCGCGTAGATCTGGCGGCGGAAGTACTCGCTCGGCAGCAGGTCCCACTCGGGGTGCTCCTGCGTCACGCCGTTGTTCTTCCACTGCCAGTCGAGGGCCTCCAGCACGAAGGGGATCCAGCCCACGCCCGATTCCACGGAGACCAGCGGAAGGTCCGGGAAGCGGTGCGGGATGCCCGAGAGGATCAGGTCCGCCAGGCAGCGCCCGTTGTCGAGGAAGGCCAGCGTCGAGATGCGCGCGAAGTTCGCCTTGATGCCGATGAAGCGCGGGTCCATCGCCTGGCCGCCCAGGTCGCCGCCGCCGACGTGGAAGCTGACCGACATGCCGGCCGCCTGGCCGGCCGCCCAGATCGGGTCCCAGTAGGGGTCACGCAGCACGGGCTGCCCGTGGTCCTGCGGCTGGTTGCAGAAGAGCAGGGCGCGGTAGCCCATCGCGGCGCAGCGCTCGATCTCCGCGACCGCGGCCGGAACGTCCCAGAAGGGCGTGGCCATCACCGGCACGAGCCGACGCGGGTCGGTCTGCGCCCACTCGAACAGCCAGTCGTTGTAGGCGCGCACGCACTCGAGCACGAGCTCGGGGTCCTCGATCTTGAGGAAGCCGCCGGCCCCGAAGCCGCCCACGTTCGGGTAGAGCACGTTCGCCCAGATCTTCTCCTCGTCCATGAAGGCGAGGCGCGCCTTTGCCTCCACCATCGAGGCGGGGATGTCCTCGTAGGTCTTGCGCATGTCCGGGAACGAGCCCGTGTGACCCGCCGCCGAGTAGGCCCCGGGCATGCCGACGGAGCGGTCCCCGACGAACCAGAGGTCGACGCCGTTCACGCGCTTGACGTGCGGAACCTGGTCGCCCCACTTGCTCGCGATCCGCGCGGTCCAGACGTCGGCCGGCTCGGTGATGTGGGTATCGATGTCGATGACGCGGTAGCGCTCGAACAGGGGGGCGCTCATCTCGGGTGCCTCGCTTCCGGCCGTGTCCACCGGCCTCGGCAGACGCTACACGAATCGGCCGCGCTCCACCGTCGGCGGACGGGCCGTTCGCTAGCCTGCCCGGCCATGCACAGCGCATTGGGATGCCGGAGCGAGGGGGGCGTGCGCGAACGGCTCGCGCCGTGAGTCGGGCGCGTCTCGCCAACGCGCTGCTCGCGCTCGCGTCGCTCACGGCGACCCTCGCGGTCGCGGAAGTCGCGCTCCGGGCCGCCGGCTACACCGCGCTGTACGAGCGCTACTCGAGCCCGGAGCTGTTCTGGCGGCACGACGAGCTCCTCGGCTGGTCGCTCGAGCCGAACGCGCGCGGCCGTTTCGTCGGGCCCCGTCCCTTCCCCGTCGAGTTCGACACCGCGATCGAGACCAACGCACTCGGCCTGCGCGGGCCGGAGATCACGCCGCGTGTCCATGGGGAGCGGCGGGTCCTGTTCCTCGGTGACTCCTTCGTCGCCGGCTTCGAAGTCGAGCAGGAGGAGACCTTCACGGCCCTGCTCGAGCAGCGTCTCGAACGCCAGCTCCTCCCGCCGGTGCGGGTGATCAACGCGGCGGTCCGGGGCTACGGCACCGATCAGAGCTACCTGTGGTTCCGGGAGCGCGGGCGGGCGCTCGACGCCGACCTGGTGGTCGCCGTCTTCAGCGCGAACGACTTCGAGGACAACGTCACCCTGCACCGGCCTCGGCGGCCGTTCGGCAAGCCGGCCTTCGCACTGCTCCCGAACGGCGCGCTCGAGCTCCGCGGCACGCCGGTGCCCCGCTACGAGCCCTGCTCGTCGTGGCTGCTCGGGGCGGACTACACCCCCCGCCGCGTGGACGGCCCCCTGTCCCGGGGCGCCTGCTTCCTCCAGATGCGGCTCGCCGATCACTCGGCGCTGTTCAGCTGGGTCGCCACCGCGCTGGCCCGGCTGCCAGGCCTCGTGAACTTCCTGAATCGATTCGTCCAGCCGAGCCGGGCGCCGTCGCCCGAGACGGCACTGCGGCCGGGCACGCGGCGTCTGGCGGGCCTCGGGGCGCCCACCCCGGAGGAACGCGCCCGCATCGAGAGCGAGCTCACCACCGCGCTCCTCCAGGCCCTGGCGCGCGAGGTCCGGGACAGCGGCGCGCACTTCCTGCTCGTGATGATCCCGAGACACTGGCCGCGGGTCGATCTCCGGGCGCTGCGCGCCGATCGCATCCCCATCGAATCGGTCACGATCCCGGACTTCGTCGATCCGACCCGCCTGCGCTTCGAGAACGACGGCCACCTGAACGTGCTGGGCCATCGCCTCTACGCGGACGGCCTCGTGCCGATCGTCGCGTCGGCACTGAGGGGCCCCCGCCACTGAGCCGCCGCTAGGGCTTCTCGCGCGGGAAGCTCTTGCGGGCCACGCCGCTGCGCGAGGCCTCGAGCAGCAGGTCGGCGTCGCCCTCGCGCACGTCGCCGAGGGCGGCCCGCTGGGCGTAGGCGCGAAGCTGGGTCTTCGTCATGTGCACCGCGACTTCGGGCTTGCCCGCGAGTCGCTGCGCCGCCTCCTCGATGGCCGGGTCGAGCTCCGCATCGGGGAGGACGCGATGCACCAGCCCGATGCGCTCGGCGTCGGCAGCGTCGATCCGTTCCCGGAGCAGCAGCAGCTCGCGCGCCCGCGCCGTGCCCACCTCCTGGATGAGACGCGGCGTGGCGCCCCAGGTGAGCGGCAGGCCGAGATCGACCTCCGGCAGACCGAGGCTCGTGCCCTCGGCGGCGAAACGGAAGTCGCAGGCGAGCGCGAGCGCGAGCCCGCCCCCGAGGACGAAGCCGTGCAGACGCGCGATCGTCACGGCTTCGAGCGCCTCGACGGCGCGGCAGGCGCGCTGCCCGAGCTGCGCGACGTAACGGCGCTCGCGCTCCCCCGCGGCCGTGTCGGCGCCGAGCCGGGTGGAGCCCGGCGGATCGCGGCGATCGGCGCCGGCACAGAAGGCCGGGCCGCGGCCGCCGAGGACCACGACACGCGTGCCGAAGTCGGTCTGGAGCGCGCCGAACAGCGCCTCGATCTCGCCGAGGGCCGTGCCGTTCAGGGCGTTGCGCTTCTCGGGGCGGGCCAGCCAGACGCGCAGGACGGGGCCGTCCCGCTCGAGCTCGAGGGTCTCGTAACGGTCCATCAGGGGGCCGGCAGCTGCGCGCCGGGCGCGGGCGCCACGGCGACCGGGCAGGTGTCGAAGCTCCGGCACCCGATCAGGGGGTGCGCACTCGCGTAGGCCCGGTAGTGCTCGAGCACGCGGTCCGCGGTCGAGCCGTGGGGGTTCTCTTCGAAGAGCGCCTCGAGCACCGACATCACCGTTCGCGCCCAGGGGGAGGGGGGGATGGTCTCGTAGGTGAGGCCGGCCGCCAACAGCATCACGCGTTGGTGATGCGCATAGCCCGATGCCAGCAGCCGCGGCAGGTAGGGGTTGGCGCGCGGAGCGACCGGCGCCGGGACCGCCACGTCGAGGCGCTGGAAGCGGTCCGGGGAGACGCGGAGGTCGTCTGCGTTGCTGAAGGAGACCGCGCAGGCCACCGCCAGGGCGAGCGGCAGGGCGACCGGGACGACGGGGTGCACGGGGCGCATGAGCTGGGCCGAGGCGAACGCGGCCACGCCGTGCAGGGCGCCGACCGCGCACAGGAACACCCCGAAGATCCAGATCGGGAGCCCCAGCAGCACCTGGAGCCACTCTCCGATGCTGGCCACGTGACCCGAGAACACCATCAGCGGGAAGTAGGCGATGCGCCAGACGAAGAGCGCGAGCGGCAGCATCAGCAGGCGCTGCCAGCCGCGTCGCAGCCAGAGGCTGGCGGCGGCCGCCGCGCCGAGCGCCGCGCCGCCGAGGGAGGCGAGGTGGATGCTCCGCCACATCGCGGCCTGGTCGTAGGGCGCCCGGTCGAGCGCGAGACCCTCCCGGAACAGGAAGGCCGCGAAGCCGAGGCCGAGCACGGCGATGGCGGCCTGCCGGGCGCGCATGGCGCCGGAGCTTTCCGGATCCCCGCGAGCGCAGCAAGGCGGGGAGCGAGCCCCCCCGGCCAGTCGTTACGTTCGCGTCGGTCGGGAGGGGGGCATGGCCGCCGGGCATCCGGAGGAAGGCGCGGGGCTCGTCGCAGAAGACCTGCGCGACGCCTGGGATGCCCTCGACGTCGAAGAGCGGGTGGAGGGCTTCCGCATGCTCCCGCCCGACGAGGCGGAGACCCTGCTCGACGGGCTCGAGGCACGCGACCACTGCGCCCTCCTGCTCGCCCTCAGCGCGGCCGAACGCCAGCTCTGGATGCGGCAGCTGGCGCCGGACGACGCCGCCGACGCGGTGCAGGCCGCGCCGCCCGAGCATCGGGAGAGCCTGATCTCGGCGCTCGACACCCCGACGCGCCGCGAAGTCGCCGCGCTGCTGGCCTACGCCGAGGACGAGGCCGGCGGGCTGATGAGCCCGCGCTACGTGCGCCTGCGCCCGGACATGACGGTGGACGAAGCGGTCTCCTATCTCCGCCGCGCGGCGCGGGAACGCGTCGAGACCATCTACTACATCTACGTGATCGACGCAGAGCAGCACCTGCTCGGCGTGATCTCCTTCCGGGACCTCTTCGCCGCCCCTCCCGAGGCCCGGGTTCGCGACGTGATGCGCACGAACGTGATCTCGGTGCGCGACGACCTCGATCAGGAGGCGGTCGCCAACGTGATCGCCGAGAACAACCTGATGGCGGTTCCGGTGCTCGACGAGGCCGGTCGCATCCGCGGCATCGTCACCGTCGACGACATCGTGGACGTCGTGCGCGAGGAGGCCACCGAGGACATCCAGAAGATCGGCGGCACCGAGGCCCTCGATGCGCCCTACCTGGAGGTAGGCGTGTTCGAGATGGTGCGGAAGCGCGGGGGCTGGCTGAGCGTGCTGTTCGCGGGCCAGCTGCTCACGGCTGCCACGCTGAGCCTCTTCGAGAGCCAGCTCGCCCGGGCCGTGGTGCTCTCGCTGTTCATCCCGCTGGTGATCTCGAGCGGGGGCAACGCGGGCTCCCAGGCCAGCACGCTCGTGATCCGGGCGATGGCCATGCGCGAGGTGCGGCTGCGCGACTGGTGGCGCGTGCTGCGACGCGAGCTCGCGGCCGGTCTGGTGCTGGGCCTCCTGCTCGGCCTGATCGCGCTGGCCTCGATCGCGCTCTGGCCGCGCAGCGACCCGGTCTTCGGCGGCCACTTCCTGGCGGTCGGGCTCACCGTCGCGGTGAGCCTGGTCTGGATCGTGCTGTGGGGTGCGGTGACCGGCGGCATGCTGCCGTTCGCCCTCGAGCGCTCCGGGTTCGACCCCGCCAGCGCCTCGGCCCCCCTCGTGACGACGCTCGTCGACGTGACCGGCCTGCTGATCTACTTCAGCGTCGCGAGCGTGGTGCTGGCGGGGACGTTGCTCTAGCGCCGGCCGCCGTTACCGCGGGCGGGCCTTCCCGCGGGGAGCCTACGAAGCCCCTTCCAGCCCGGTCCGGTTGATGGGAGACTTGCGACCGCGCGACACGGGCCGGGGAGCTTGCCCCCGGGGTGCCCCGCCGCCGGAGACGAGCCCGAATGCTGAAGGCCTATTCGCGTTGGATCACCGGCCATGCCGCGCTCGTGCTCGTCGGCTGCGGGCTGGTCTCGCTGCTCGCCGTGGCCCAGATCGTCGACCTGCGCGAGGGCGCCGTGCGCCTCCGCATCGACACCTCGATCGAGCAGATGCTGCCGACGGGCGACGAGAGCCGCGCCTTCTACGACCACGTGCGCAAGCTGTTCGGGAACGACGAGACGCTGCTGCTGGTCGTGCATCGCCCGGCCGGCGTCTTCGAGCCGGAGCTGCTGGGCGCGATCTCGCGGCTCTCGAAGGACGTCGAAGGGATCACGGGGGTCGACAGCGTCCTCTCGCTGTCGACGGCGCCGAACGTGGAAGGCGTCGAAGACGAGCTGCTGATCCAGCCCCTCTACGACGAGCCGCCGCGCGATGCCGAGGCGTTGGCCCGCATCCGCGAGAAGGCCTCCGGCAACCCGCTCTTCGTGGGCACGCTCGTCAACGCGTCGGCCGACACCACCGCGCTGGTGATCCAGCTGCTCGACATCTCCGAAGGCGAGTTCACCCGGCTGGCCCCGACCGAGATCCTGTGGGACTGGGCCGTCCGGGCGCTCGACCTGGAGGCGCCGCCGCTCGAGGAGCGCGGGATCGACCAGCAGATCCAGGCCGCGGCCGCCCGCGAGCTGGACGCCGACGTCCAGACCTGGCTGGTCGGCAGCGCCCATCTCAAGGCCGAGACCACGCGCCTGTTGATCGACGACCTCATGCTGGTGATCCCGCTCGCCATCCTGCTGATCGCGGCGATCGGCTGGGCCTCGTTCCGCACGCCGCGTGGCACGCTGATTCCGCTCACCGCGATCGGGGTCGCGGTGCTGTGGACCCTGGCCGTGATGGTGACGATCGACCCGTGGCTCAACCTGGTCACGGTCTCGGTGCCGATGCTGCTGCTGGTGATCGGCTTCGCCTACTCGGTGCACGTGGTCGCCTGCTACTACCACGCCATCGAGGAGGGCGCGGCGGAGGAGAGCGCGGCGACGCGGGGGCTCTACGCCGTGCTGCTGCCGACCCTGCTCACGTTCATCACCACCGTCGCGGGCTTCTTCTCGCTCGTCACGCACCCGCTGGCGGCGATCCGCCAGTTCGGCCTCTACGGCGGCATCGGCGTGTTCTTCTGCGGCATCGCCGCGATCACCTACGTGCCGGCGGTGCTCCAGCTGCTGCGCGAGCCCGCACCGCGCGGGACGCCCGAAGACGAGGCCAGCGGCCACGCGACGACCGCGTTCGACCGCTTCCTGGAGCGGCTTGGCGACTTCGACTACCGCCACGCGCTCGCCATCTTCGTCGGGGTCGCCGCCCTGAGCGTCTTCGCGGGCCTGGGCATTCCGCGCATCTCGGTGAACAGCACGGTGGTGTCGAACTTCCCGTCCGACAGCCCCGTGCGCGCCGCCGTCGCCGCCGTGAACCAGCACCTGGGCGGCGCCGGCCAGGTCAACGTGGTGCTCGAGACCGACTACCCCAAGGGCTTCACCGAGCCCTCGATCCTGAAGCAGGTCGAAGATCTCCAGGCCTGGCTCGCCGAGCAGCCGGGGATTGCGGGCTCCACCTCGATCCTCGACTACATCAAGCTGATCCATCGGGGCTTCAACGGGAACCGGCCCGAGGAGTACCGGATCCCCGCCTCCCGGAACCTGGTCTCGCAGCTGCTCTTCTTCGGAGCCTCCGACGAGACCAAGCGATTCGTCGACACGCAGTACCAGACGGCGAACGTGCTGGTGCGGACGACGGCCCTCGATTCGGCCGACCTCGGCGACGTGGTGCGGAACATCGAGGCGCGGCTGGCCGACCTCAAGGCCCCGATCACGGGTCAGGTCACCGGCAACCTCGTGTTGATCTCGAAGACGAACGACGAGATCGCCGTCGGCCAGGCGATCAGCGTGCTGTCCGCCTTCGTGGTCATCTTCGTGATCATGTCGCTGGTCTTCACGTCCGTGCGCATGGGCCTCATCGCGATGATCCCGAACGTCTTCCCCGTGCTGCTCTACTTCGGGGTGCTGGGCTGGACGGGCATCACGCTGAACGTGACGACGGGCCTGGTGGCCAGCATCGTGCTCGGCATCGCGGTCGACGACACCGTCCACTTCCTCTCGAACTTCAACCGCTTCGCGCGCGGCCACGCCGACGAGCGGACCGGCGTGATGGCGACCCTCGTCCACGTCGGCCGCCCGGTGGTCACCACCACCGTCGCCCTGTGCCTGGGCTTCGGGATCCTCTCTCTTTCCCAGCTGCGCCAGCAGGCGGAGTTCGGCCTGCTCGCAGCCGGCACGATCCTGCTCGCCGGGATCGCCGACCTCGTCTTCAACCCGGCGCTGACGTCGCGGGTCAAGATCGTGACCCTGTGGGACGTGCTGAGCCTCGACCTCGGCGAGAACCCGCAGGAGGCGATCCCCATCTTCCACGGGCTCTCGAAGTGGCAGGCGCGCATCGTCGCGCTCATGACCGAGATCGTCGAGCGCCCGAAGGGTGCACGCCTGATCCAGAGCGGGCAGAAGGCCGACGGCATGTACGTCGTGATCGACGGCGAGCTCCGGAGCAGCGTGGAGCGGGACGGCGCCTCGGTGCCGCTCAACCGGCACGGCCGTGGGGACGTGCTGGGCGAGGTCGGCCTGTTCCGCGGGGAGCGCACGGCGAACGTCGACTGCGAGAGCGAGGTGCGGGCGCTCCGCTTCAACCAGGAGAACCTGTCGCGTCTCCAGCGGCGCTATCCGCGCACGGCGTCCACGCTGCTTCGCAACCTCTCCGAGGTGCTGGCCGACCGGCTCGCGGGCGCGACCGCCCGGGTGCGCTGACCGACCGGCTCGCGGGTGCGACCGCCCGGGTGCGCTGACCTGGGCGCCGGTTCCGGTCGCCCCCGCCGCGTCCTCCTCAGACCAGCAACGGCACCGCCAGGCCGCACCAGAGCGCGGCCAGCAGCGCGGCAGCGGCGTCGAGGCCGACGCCGGTGCGCACCATCATCGGGATCGTCACGTAGCCCGAGCCGAACACGATGGCGTTGGGCGGGGTCCCGGCCGGCAGCGCGAAGTCGCAGGAGGCTGCGAAGGCCGCCGCGAAGAGCACGGCATCGAGGTGCTCGGCGGCGACGCTGCTCGCCAGTACGGGCAGCATCACGGCGACGGTGGCGGTGTTCGAGGCGAAGGCGGAGATCGAGACGGTCGTGAAGCTCGCCGCCGTGATCTGCACCCAGGCGGACGAATCGCGGAGCGCTGCGAGCTGGGTGCCCAGCCACAGCGAGAGCCCGCTCGCCTCGATCGCGGCCGCGAGCGAGAAGCCCCCCCCGAGCAGCACCAGGACCGGCCACTGGAGCGTGCGCAGCGAGCGGGGCGCGAGCACGCGCTGTCCTTGCACCACCGAGGCGAGCAGGACCGCCACCGCCAGGATCGACACCGCCGCCTCCACGTGCGCCCCCCGCAGCGCCGTCCAGCCCAACCCCCGCAGCAGCTCCGTGATCGGCTTTCCGAGGATCCAGAGGCCCGCGGCAGCGAGGAACACGGCGGCGACGACGCGCTCCCCCCGCTGCATGGCGCCGAGGCGCGCGCTCTCGCGGGCCAGCGTGGCGCGTCCGACTTCGCGCCCCGGGGCGTCCGAGCGCCCCAGGCGCCAGAGCGCCCCCCAGACCACCGGCAGGAACAGCGCCACGAAGGGCACGCCCACGGCCATGAACCCGAGGAAGGAGAGCTCCGTGCCGTGCTGGGCCAGGAAGCCCGCCAGCTGCGCGCTCGGCACGGTGCCGATCTTGGTGCCGATGCCGCCCACGTTCGCGCCGTACGCGATCGCGAGCATCAAGGCGCCGCCGTAGTAGGCCAGGCGGCGGCCGGCCTCGCGCTCGAACTCGTGGATCACCGCGAGGCCGATCGGAAACATCATGGCCGCCGTGGCGGTGTTCGAGATCCAGAGCGACACCGATGCGGTGGCCAGCAGCAGACCGAGGAGCAGGCGGCGCGGATCGGTGCCCACCGTGCGCATCACGGCGAGGGCGATGCGCCGGTGCAGGTTCCACTGCTGCATCGCCGCCGCGATGCCCATGCCGCCGAGGAAGAGGAAGATGTACGGGTTCGTGTAGGGCAGGAACGCGCCGCGCAGGTTCTCCCCGAAGCCGTCGCCGAAGATGCCGCTCCAGGGAAGCACCACGAGCGGCATGCAGGCGGTCCAGTGGATCGGAACGGCTTCGGTCACCCACCAGATCGCCATCAGCGCCGTCAGGCCGGCGGCGAGCGCGGGGCGCCCGTGCTCGCCCGAGCGCGCGAGCGGCGTGTCGAGCCAGGCCAGCGCGGCGAAGGCCGCGAGGCCTGCCAGGAGGGCGACCCACTTTCGGCCCGTGCGCGGCACGGGCGCAGCCTAGGAGACGCCTCCGCGGGGCGCACCTGGAATGGCCGTCGTTGGCGGCACCCGCGTCAGGGCATGGGCCGCACCCGCGTCAGGGCACGGGGGCGGCGAGCGCCGCTTCGAGCTTCGCGGCGTCCTCGGGGAGCAGGTGACGTCGGGCGACGAGGTTCACGAGGCGCTGGCGGTAGCGCTTCTCGAACCGCGCGGCGCTCGGGTAGAGCTCGTCGAGGGTCTCCTCATCGAAGGGGAAGACGCTGCCGGTCAGGAAGCAGAACAGCTCGAGCGCCTGACGGACCGCCGGGTTGTCGAGCACGAGGAACCCGAGCCCGAGCTCCCGGATGCGGTCCTCGTCCAGCACGTTGTTCGGGACGTAGGTCGCCACGGGCAGGTCCATCTCGGGCAGACGCAGGCCGCCCCGGGCGTTTCCGAACTCGTCGCGGACGATGGCGCCGTCGTCGAACTCGATGGGCTTGCCCTGCGGCGGCGGGACGCCGTCGCGCGCCTGGCGCTCGAGGTTCTTCCACATGGCGTTCATCAGGAACGCGCCGAAGATCGGGCCGTCCGCATGCGTGTTGAGCGGGTTGAAGCAGGTGTCACGCAGCCGCAGCAGGTTCGGGATCACGTCGACGCGCTTGTGGATGCCGACGTGGGTGGCGCCGGCCATCTCGTAGTAGCGGTAGCTGCGGGTGTCCGCCTGCCGTGAGCCCTGGGCGACGCCCCCGAACGGGCTCCCGACGTCCGTCTCGGACAGCACGTGGATCACCGGGACCGGCAGGTCGGTGCGCACGAGCCGGTCGGCGCCCTCGAGAGCGGGCGTGCAGTCGGGGTAGGGCGGCGCTCCCGCGCTCCCGCACACGGGGGCGGCGAAGTTGATCGGGCGACCGAACGAGGCCACCTGGACGAAGTAGCCGTCGTTGTCCGGGAAGTGGAAGTCGCTGGCGTAGGTGACGACCGAGGCGCCCTGCTGCGACTGCCCCACGTGGAAGACCCGCTCCACGGGATGCCCGGGCGGCAGCGGGCTCGAGGCGCCGCCCTGGCGGATGGCGTGGACGAGCTGGCTCACGACGTCGTACGCCTGCCCGTTCTCGGGAAGCGAGAGGCTCTGGTAGCGGGTGCGGCACGCAGCCACCGCGATCACCCCGCCGAGCCGGCAGCCGCTGCGCAGGAACCCGATCGGCGTGTTGCTGTTGGTGATGCCGACGTAGGTCCAGCCCTCGCGCGCGAAGAAGTCCGCGGAGGCGTCCCAGGACGGTGCGGTGTCGAAGCCTGCCGTCGAGTTCCACCACTCGATCACCACCGTTCCGTTGGCCGCCTCCGGCGTGGCGGGGCGTCGCACCAGGATGCGCGTCCGGTAGGGCACGTCCGGGTCGCGCGGAACCACGACGCCGCGCCGCGGCTGCTCCTCGTACGTGTAGACCGTCGCCTGGCCCGAGACGAAGAACTCCTCGTCCACGTAGGGCGCGGGCAGGTCTGCGAGCGTGCGGAAGCCCGGAATCTGGGGCTGGCCCCGCGTGTCGTCGGGGGGCTCGAGCACGATCGGGTCGGTGGGGCCGGCGAGGCTGGTCAGCGGGAGCAGGATCGCGAGGAGGAGCACGAGGAGGGTACGCATGGGGCCATTCTGCAACGCCACGGCGAGCCCGCGCAAGCGTCGGGTCGCGGCGACGTCCGCTTCCCCGTGGCTGCTCAAGCGCTCCGCCGGGGGCGCCGAGCCGGCTGGTGGGCCGGCCCATTCTTTCCTATCTGCCTGCCCAACCCGGGGGTCGAGTGGCCGGAAGCCAACCGCGCGAGCACTTCACCTCACACGTCGGATTCGTGCTCGCCGCGGTCGGCTCGGCGGTCGGCCTCGGCAACATGTGGCGCTTCTCGTATCTGGCCGCCGAGAACGGCGGCGCCGCCTTCGTGCTGCTGTACCTGGTGATGACCGCCGTGATCGCGCTCCCGATCCTGCTCGCCGAGTTCGTGATCGGCCGCGGCGCGGCCAAGAGCCCGGTGGCGGCGCTCGAGCACTTCGGCGGCCGCGCCTGGCGTCCGCTCGGTGCCCTTTTCGTGGCCTCCGGGTTCCTGATCCTCTCCTACTACAGCGTGATCTCGGGCTGGACGCTGCGCTACCTGCTCGAGGGCGTGGTGTGGGGCCTGCCCGCCGATGCCGGCGCCTACTTCGGCCGCGTGACGACGGGCGTGGCGCCGGTGCTGTGGCACCTGGCGTTCATGGGGATCACGATTTTCGTGGTTCTCGGCGGCGTACAGAAGGGCATCCAGCGCACCTCGCTGGTGCTGATGCCGACGCTGTTCGTCCTCGTGCTCGGGCTCGCCGCCTACGCCGCCACGCTGCCCGGCGCGGAGGAGGGCCACCGCACCTACCTCCAGCCGGAGCTCCACCACCTGCTCTCGCTCCGCGTGTTGGGCGACGCCGCGGGCCAGGCCTTCTTCAGCCTGAGCCTCGGGATGGGGGCCATGCTCACCTACGCGAGCTACTTGAGCGGCGACGAGAACCTGCCCGTCGAGTCCGCCGTGGTCGCGTTCGCCGACTTCGGGGTGGCGTTCGTGGCCGGGCTGGTGGTGTTCCCGCTCGTCTTCGCGCTCGGCCTCTCCGAGCAGGTGAGCGGCAGCACGGTCGGCGCGCTCTTCATCACGTTGCCGAGCGCCTTCGCCACGCTCGGCGGGGCGGGGCGCGTGGTCGGGGCGATCTTCTTCGTGGCGTTGGCCGTCGGCGCGCTCACCTCCGCGATCTCGCTGCTCGAGGTGGTGGTGGCGTCCGCCATCGATCGTTTCGGCTGGAGCCGGCGCCAGGCGGCCCTGCGCGTGGGCGGGCTGATCGCCGTGCTGGGCCTGCCGTGTGCGGCGGACATCGACCTGCTGGGCCTCGTCGACCAGATCGCCGGCAACGTGTTCCTGATCGCCGGCGGGCTCGGGCTCGCCCTCTTCGTGGGCTGGCGCATGCCCGACCCCGAGGGCGAGGTGCGCCGCGGCGCGCCCCGCATCCCTTGGCTGCCGCTCTGGCGTTTCCTGCTGCGCATCCCGGTGCCGCTCGCGCTGCTCGCGATCCTGCTCGGGGCGACCCTGCCCGAGACCTGGGCCGCGCTGCGCGCCTTCGCAGGGGGCTAGGCGACGCCGCTCAGCCGTCGGCCGGCGGGACCAGCAGCACGGGCCGGCCGGCCCGGTGCAGCACGTCGTGCGCCGCGGAGCCGAGCACGAACTTCGTCAGCTCGCTGCGCGAGCGCGTGACGAGAACGATCAGGTCCGCGTCGATGCCCTCCGCCTCGGCGAGCACGGCTTCGGCTACGTGCGCGGCGCGCGGCGTGCGCACCTCGAAGCCCACCCCGTGCTCCCGGGCCGCGCCCTCGCCGAGCGTGGTGAGGCGCTCCTCGGCCTTGTGCTGCTCTTTCTCGAGTTCCTGCGTGCTCGGCCGTCGCTGCCCGTAGTGGGGAACCAGCGGGCTCGGCACGGGGGGCTCGTGCACGACGTGGACGAGGGTGACCGTGCCCTTGGGCGCGGCCGCGGCGAAGGCGAAGTCGATCGCGCGGTTGCCGAACTCGGAGAGGTCGGTGACACAGAGCACCCGGTCGAGGGCGAACGCCGGCGCAGGCATGGCGGGGTGGTATCCGACCCCCGGCCTTCCCGCCAATCGCGGACGGCGCCGGGGTAGGTACCCCAGTGCTCGATCGGGGCTAGGATGCCGCCGCCATGGCTCACGCGCTCGAGCTTCCGGTCTGGACCGTGCTGCCCTTCGCGCTGCAGCTGCTCTGTATCGCGCTCCTGCCCCTCGTGGCGCCCCACTTCTGGGAGTCGAACCGCAACAAGGGAATCATCGCGCTGCTGCTGGGGCTCCCCGTGGCGGCCTATCTGGTGGGCGTCCACGGCAGCGCCGGGGTCCACCAGCTGGTCGAGAAGATGGAGGAGTACGCCTCCTTCATCATCCTGCTCACCTCGCTGTTCGTGGTGACCGGCGGGATCTACGTGCGGGGCTCGCTCTCCGGCACGCCCCTGGTGAACACGGGCGTGCTGGCCCTCGGCACGCTGCTGGCGAGCTGGATCGGAACCACCGGCGCCTCGGTGCTGCTGATCCGGCCCCTGCTGCGTGCGAACGCCACCCGTCAGCGCAAGGCCCACATCGTCGTCTTCTTCATCTTCACGGTCTCCAACTGCGGCGGGCTGCTGACGCCGCTCGGGGATCCGCCGCTCTTCCTCGGCTTCCTGAAGGGGGTGCCCTTCACCTGGACCTTCCGGCTCTGGCCCGAGTGGCTGTTCGTGAACGGGGTGTTGCTGGCACTGTTCAACCTCTGGGACCAGCGCGTGCTCGCGCAGGAGGAGCGCGAGCGGCGCGGCTCGCAGCTCGAGGACGTGATGCAGCACGAGCCGCTCGGCCTCGAGGGCGGCGCCAACTTCGGGTTCCTGGCCGCGATCGTCGCGATCATCTACGCCTCGGGCAGCGGGGCGGGAAACGGCGGGGCGCCCTGGCCGTTCGGCGTCCAGGAGGGCCTGATGCTCGCCGCGGCCGGCCTCGCCTACGCCACGACCCCGGGGCGCATCCGCCAGGCGAACGCCTTCGGCTTCGGCCCGATCATCGAGGTCGCCGTGCTCTTCGCCGGCATCTTCGTCACCATGGCGCCGGCGCTCCTGCTGCTGAACGCCAACGCCGAACGCTTCGGCATCAGCGAGCCCTGGCACTTCCTCTGGGCCACCGGGCTGCTGTCGTCGTTCCTGGACAACGCGCCCACCTACCTGACCTTCGCCGCGACCGCGTGCGGCCTCGACGGCGTCGCCCTCGAGGGCCGCTACCTGGCCTCGTACCTGGCGCTCGGCCCGCACGCCGCCGGCACGGTCGCCGCCATCTCCGCCGGCGCCGTCTTCATGGGCGCCAACACCTACATCGGCAACGGCCCGAACTTCATGGTCAAGGCGATCGCCGAGGAGAACGGCGTGGCGATGCCGAGCTTCTTCGGCTTCATGGCCTACTCCGGCGCCGTCCTGCTCCCGCTGCTGGCGGTCGCCACCCTCCTCTTCTTCGTCTGAGGGGAGCCAGGGCTTCTTCGTCTGAGGGGAGCCAGGGGACGGTCCGCAGGCGCCGGACCGCCCCCGTAGAGCGCCTCAGCGCGTGGCCACCACCGGGAAGTGGATGCGCCGCCCGAAGCGTTGTCCGGGCCCGGGCAGGGCGGTCAGACCGCCGCCCGTGCGCAGGAAGCCGCTCGCCCGGACGCCCCGCCGTGCCAGGCAGGTCACCTGCCCGGCGAACGGCTCGCCGCCGGAGAAGTCCGAGGCCAGCAGGAAGCCCAGGCCTCGGGGCGGCACCCGGACGGCGGCGTGTCCGACCGCCTCCCCCTGCGCGTTCCGCGCGCGGCACACGACCCGCTGCGCGTCGTCGGCCACGCTCGAGAACACCAGCGCCGTCTCGGCCCGCGGGGCCGCGACCGGCTCTTCGAGCAGCCCCTCGAGCTCACTCGCGTCGTGGCTCACGTCGGGCGCCTCGAAGCTCTCCGCCCCGGCCGTGGCGGCCACCGATACGATCGCGACCGCCGCGATCCAGCTTCCCCATCGAATCTTCATTTCGGGTCCTCCTCGCTATGGTTGGGCTTCGTGCCCCGGCCGGATCCAACCCGCGCACCGGCTTCGGGTTGCGCGGGGTGGGGACGGCGATGGCAGCAACCGGCAGGGCAGTGGCGAGCGCGCGACCCGAAGCGCCGGTGCACCTGCTGGTCGCGGACGGGGAGGGCCGCATCTACGACC